>DASUGI010000207.1:0-23233 GCA_036274115.1 Verrucomicrobiia bacterium | reverse complement strand
GGTGATTGTGGCGGCGGTGATTGCCGATTACTACCGGCATCGTCTCGGAAAAGGTCGCACAACATGAAACCCAACATTCTGGTCATTGGCAGTTCCAACACGGACATGATTGCGAAAGTCCCGCGCATTCCGCGTCCGGGTGAAACGATTCTGGGCGGACAATTCACGACCGCGTCCGGCGGCAAGGGTGCGAATCAGGCGGTGGCTGCGGCGCGAGGGGGTGGAGAGGTTTGCTTCGTTGGTTGCGTGGGCAATGATGTTTTCGGCGATCAAGCCATCGGAGGATTTATCCGGGAGAAAATCAATATCAGTTATCTTCGGCGCAAGCGCGCGGCCAGTGGCGTTGCGTTAATCTGCGTTGCAGCCGATGGGCAAAACAGCATTGCCGTCGCGCCGGGAGCGAATGCTCAATTACTTCCTGCCGATATCAAGCGCGCCCAATCGGCATTTCACGAAGCGGACATTCTGTTGCTGCAACTGGAGAATCCGTTGCCGACGGTCACGGCTGCCATCAAGCAGGCGGCGAAGGCGGATTTGCCCGTGATTCTCAATCCCGCGCCCGCCCAGCCGTTATCGGATGAACTGCTGCGTTGCGTCTCAATCATCACGCCCAATGAAACGGAAGCGCAGATGCTCACCGGAATGAAAGTGGCGAATGAAGCCGGCGCAAAGCGCGCGGCGCAGGCCTTGCATCGGCGTGGAGTGAAGACGGTCATCATCACGCTGGGCGTGCGCGGGGCCTTTGTTTCCAGTGAAGGCATTCAAGAGTTGATGCCAGCATTTAAGACCAAGGCCGTGGATACAACTGCTGCGGGTGATGTGTTCAACGGTGCGTTGGCCGTGGGACTGGCCGAGCGACTGGGGCTTCGCGCGGCGGTACAGTTTGCCAATGCGGCGGCAGCGATTTCAGTCACACGACTTGGAGCGCAGCCTTCGGCGCCGAAGCGCAAGGAAATTACCCTGCAACTTCAGCGCTTTGGCCGTTCGCGGTGATTTGGTCATTCCGCCGCCGTGAGTCGTTTGACCAACAAGTCTTCAAGCGCGGGAAGATTTTTCCAGGTCAAGGCAACATTCATCTTCTTCGCGTTCGGATCTTCCACGGTGAGGCCCTCGTCGGTGACGCGAATGCCGATGTTCTCCATGCCGCACCATTCCTGATTGAACGCAAGATACACCGCAACGACGTCAAACAGGGTCGTGCTGCGGAGGGGGAAGGCTTCGGGCGAACCTTGCTTGCGGGCGATGGCCCAGAGTCGGTAGTTCTCGATGACGGCTTTTGCAATCGGATCAGCGGAAGTGAAGACGCGTTGATATTTTTCGCCGCTCAATCCGAGTTTGTCGCAGGTGTCGAGCGGCGTGATGGTGATGTCCCAGGGAGCGGTGAATGCAACCTGACACGCCTGGGGGGCGACTCTCACGTTGTATTCCGGGGTGATCTTGGGATCGTTATTGTAACCCACGCGCACGCTGCCGTGCATTCCGACAAAGCGCGCCCGCTGGGCGATGCGCGGCTCGCGCTTCAAAGCTTCAGCGATGTTTTGCACCGGGCCGACGGCGATGACCGTGATGGGTGTGGGCGATTTCATGATCGTATCAATGATCGCTTGCACACCGTCGGCGTAAACCTTCCCGGGATATTTCTTCAGGTCGTAGTCTTTGACCCATTCGCGCTGTCGCTCACTGTCTTTCTGCGGGACTTCCATGCCGATACCGACGGGAATGTCGGTGCGGCCCGCGGTTTCAAGAAACTTGGCGAGGAGTTTGGCTCGATACTCAGATTTGCCGTCGTCGCCTACCACCAGTTTTACGTCCAGTTCGGGAGAACGCAGCAGAAAGCCCAACGCCCACGTGTCATCAATGTCGTCGCCGATATCGGTGTCGAAGATGACTGGAATTCCGGCAACCTTCGCGGGCTTGGGATTGCTCGCGCAGCCGATGACCAGACAAAGGAAGGTTAAGGCAATAAAAGTGACTTTCAGCGGACGCATGATGATTCTTGTTTAGCGACGATCGCGGCGTTGTTCAATCGCAATTCCCGGCGCTGGATAGTTTTTCGCGGCATCGTCCAGGACCAGAATCCAATCGTCGATGGTTGATTTGGTTGGGGGAGAAAACTCGGCGCGCTTCTGTTTGGGGAAGGCGCCGAGGGACTGCGTTGAGCCGTCCCGCGGATTGAACCACCAGCCACGAATCGTTTTGCCGGTGAGGCGTTCGGTTTTGAGTGTGATGGTGGCGTTCTGCGGAAAGTAGGCCATGAGATAAGTCGCATCGTTCTTGCCGCGCGTCCCGTCACGCGTGACGCTGACATACTCCAGGCCGCCGCGCAGACCCGAGTAGATGGCGGATTGATCGGGGATGCGCGTGAGAAAAGGGCGACTGAACATGAGCGCCTTGACGTAGGCGAGTTGCTTGACGCCCGGCAAATCCATCGCGTCATACCACGGCGTCTTGACGTCCCACAGTGGTTGCCGCGGCGGCGCATACATTTGCCAGATGGGATGCGTGCCGTAGGTGTGACCAAACGCGCCGCTGAACAAAGCCCAATACGCGCGACGCCGCACTTCGAGCGCGCCGACCGGACGATTTGTGGGCATAGCGTCGGGTGGATATTCGTAAGCCGGCTCGCCGTCCATTGCCGGTTTGGGCGGGCGGAGATTGTAATCAAACTGAATGCGCGAGTAATTATTGCCCGATGGGCTGTGGCCGGACTGAATCATGTTGAAGTCGAGCCAATCGGAGTAATGAAACGCAACCGACGAATGTCCTCCGCCGAACGGATGAAACGTCATCAAGTGCTTGCCACCATCGCCTTCCTTGAGACCGTGCGCCATTTCAGTCCAGATTTCCGTTGTTACGTCAGCCGGCCGATCCCCGCCGAGAATCCAGATGATGGGCTTGTTCTGGTAACGTTTCCCGAGAAACCGGCCATAGGCGCGAGCGTTGTCTTCGTTGAAGAAATAGTTTCCGTACTGCCCGACCTTGTCGCCCCACGTTGGCAACATGCCGATGTAGAGACTCAGTGACGCCGCTTTGTCCACGATGTAATCCACGTGCTTGAAATACGCTTCGTTCGGCTGGCTCGGATCATCCGTCAGAAAAGGTCGGTCGCCGTAGGCATTGGGAGTCTTCAGTCCGTCGAGTTCCGCCAGCACGACCGCTTGAATAACGGTAAAGCCCTTTGCGGCCCGATTGGTCAAGTAACGATCCGCTTCTTCGCGATTGAGACGATGAAACAATTCCCAGGCGGTGTCGCCAAGATAGAAAAACGGCCGCCCATCTGCGTGAACGAGAAAACGATGATTGGCACTGACCTTTAGTCCGGAAGGAGTATGGTCCGCAGCGTCGCAAACCAGTATGGAAACACAAAGCGCGAGAAATGTTGTCGCAAGGTGGCGCGCCGTTGAGTGGATTCCTGCGAGAGAAAACTTCATTGTGGGGGAATCCGGGTTTGGCGGACAGCTTCAGTCTCCCTGAAGATCTCGGCCAAAGGTATTTGGAGCGCTTCCGCCAGGCGGACCAGAGTTTCCAGAGAGGGATTGCGGGCGCCGCGCTCAATGTCGCTTACGTAGGTTCGATGCAGTAAGGCTTTAGCTGCTAATTCTTCCTGAGTGATTGCCTGCTTGTTGCGCAGTCCTTTAATGACGCGGCCCAGTTCCGTCTTAACGTCGGTGACATTGGTCATGGGCAAGCAGTGTTGCGGTCAAAGTTCTCTCTGAATAGGAGGAATCTGTTTAAGACTCGGACGAAATTCTCGCGTGGTTTTTTCCTGCCCAACTCGCTTGCAGCGAAAAAATCGGAAGAGAAAATTGCTTTGTCGCCTGCCACCATCGCTGAATGATGCGGGCCGACTTCACCCAAATTGGAGATGATCTCCGGGTGAAGAGAGGTTGAAGAACGTTTGCATGACGCAACATGCATTCTCGATTCTTGTAGTCTATAAGTGTTCTCATCACGCCTTGGCAATCACCATCCGGGCACCTATTCTGCTCATCCAAGCGACACACTGAAAGGCAATTGCAGACAACTGCGTCTGCCTTTTGCGCCGGAAGAAAACTAAGGATCACGTCAATTGCGCCTTGGATTTGCAATGAAGATTTTTGCCGCACTGTGTTGGTACGCCCGGTGTCACGACCGGAATTTACGATCGGACCGGCTCCTGATCTTATCCTCTCTCTTCGTTGTATTGGCCATCGTCAACTCAGCTTCCGCACAAACCAATGAATCCTTTCCATCTCCGGCGGCACTAAAGACCCTGAGCATGGAAGAACTGATGAGCATTGAGGTGACTTCAGTTTCCAAGCGGCCGGAAAAACTTTCGGAAACGGCGTCGGCCATTCAGGTGATCACCGGGGAAGAAATCGTGAGGTCAGGTGCGTCGAGCATTCCGGAAGCACTGCGGCTGGCAGAAAATTTGCAGGTTGCGCAGAAAGGTTCTCACGCCTGGGCCATCAGCGCTCGGGGTTTCAACACGGATTCCGCCAACAAACTCCTCGTGCTGATGGATGGGCGAAGTCTTTACACGCCGCTGTTCTCCGGCGTGTTCTGGGACGTGCAGGATTATTTGCTGGAAGATATTGATCGCATCGAGGTGATCAGCGGCCCCGGCGGTTCGCTTTGGGGTGCCAATGCCGTCAATGGGGTGATCAACATCATCAGCAAAAGCGCCAAGGACACCCAGGGCATGCACGTGGAGGGCGGTGGCGGTACCGAACTGCAGTATTTTGCCGGCGCGCGGTACGGAGGCATGCTGGCTTCCAATGTTTATTATCGGGTTTATGGAAAGTACTTCGACCGCGATGGTGCCGTCTTCCCGGACGGCAGTGACGCTCCCGACTCGTGGAGAATGGGGCGCGCGGGATTTCGCATCGATGCCGAGACGTCATTGCAGGATCTTCTAACTTTGCAGGGTGATTTTTACGGTGGTGAAGAGGCGATCTCGACGGGGGGCGAATCTCACACCAGCGGAGGCAACATCCTGAGCCGTTGGACGCACAGCTTCTCAGATGAATCTGACATGAGCCTGCAAGTGTACTATGATCGGACGCATCTGAACCTGCCGGTTCCTCCGCTGGAGGCGGGAGGCATTGTGCTTGCGCCCGCCGGGTTCCTGCAGGACGACCTTGATACGGTTGATCTCGATTTCCAGCATCGTTTCGCGCTGGGCGAGCGAAATCATTTTGTCTGGGGACTGGGTTATCGCTTCACCCATGACCGGGTGGAAAATGCTCCCGCCCTGGCGTTTGTTCCCACGACGCTGAATCACAATTTATTCAGTGGCTTTGTGCAGGATGAGATCACGCTGGTGCCGGAGCGGCTGAGGTTCACCCTCGGGATCAAGCTCGAGCACAACGACTACACCGGGTTTGAATACGAACCAGGTACGAGATTGGCCTGGACTCCCACCGAGCGGCAGACGATCTGGGCTGCGGTGTCGCGGGCCATTCGAGCGCCTTCGCGCGTGGACCGCGACATCCGATTACCCACACCGGCTTTGTCTCCCCTGGTGGACAACCTGTTGATTGGCGGCGCTGACTTCGAATCGGAAACGGTGATTGCCTACGAACTGGGATGGCGCACGCAGCTGGGTTCAAAGGTCTCCGGTTCGATTTCGACCTTTTACAACGACTACGATGACATCCGCAGCACCAGCGCCAGTCCGCCGCCGGCGGTTCTGGGGTTGCCGCTGTTCTATGCCAACAACCTTGAAGGTGAGACCTACGGAGTGGAATTGGCCATCGATTACCAGATGCTGCCCTGGTGGCGCTGGCGGGGTGGCTACACGGTCCTGGAGGAAGACGTCAGGGTTAAGCCGGGGCAAACGGATTTCAACAATGCGCTCAATGAAACGGCCGATCCCGAACAACAATTCGCGATCAGTTCATCCCTGGACCTGCCCAAAGACGTGAACCTGGACGCGCGGCTGCGGTGGGTGGATTCGTACCGCTTCAATAACAGCAGCGTGGCAGATACCGTCCCGAGTTATTTTGAGTTGGATGTCCGCGTCGCCTGGCATCTCACCAAAAACCTCGAATTCTCGATCGTTGGCCAAAACCTTTTGCACGCTCAACACCTGGAATACGTCATCGCCAGTCCCAATCCTCGCGAAGAGATTCCGCGGAGTGTTTATGGAAAGGTGACGCTCCGATGGTAGCGCCCAACTCAGCGGCCGCATGAAGCCTGCCTCAACCATACCTCCACGATTTTCGCTGGCCGTCTGCCTTCGAGTGATCCTGGGCCTGATGGTGCTGGCGGCTCCGGGTGTCATGCGCGCCCAGTCCGCAGTCAGCAAGGAGTATCAGGTCAAGGCGGCCTTCCTGTTCAACTTCGCGCAATTTGTCGAGTGGCCGGCCAAGGAGTTTTCCGATGCCAACTCGCCGCTGGTGATCGGGATCCTGGGCAATGACCCGTTTGGAGCCATCCTGGATGAAATGGTCCGGGGTGAAAAAGTGAAGGGCCATCCGTTAATCGTGCAACGTTACCGTCAAGTCGAGGAGATCCAGAATTGCCACGTTTTATTTCTCAGCCCGTCGGAAAGCAACCAGGTGGAAAGGATTCTTGAGCGGCTACGGGGACGCAGTCTTCTTACCGTGAGCGATCTGGAGGGCTTTGCTCAAAAGGGAGGAATCATCAGGTTTGTCACGGACAAAGGCAAAATTCGTTTTCGGGTGAATCTCGAAGCTGCGAAAAGGGCCGACCTGACCATCAGTTCCAAGTTGCTGAAGGCGGCAGAGATTGTCGCTCCCGGAAAAGACTAGACATGCCACTCCGAAACGCACCGATCCGACGCAAGCTCATGGTCATAATGCTGCTGACCACGGTGGCGACCCTGGTGCTGATGCGATTGGTGTCCCTCGGTTATGAGTATCTGACTTTTCGGCAAGCGACGCTGCAACAGCTTTCGACGCTGGGTCAGGTCATTGCCGCCAACAGCACGGCCGCGCTGACTTTCGAGAATCAGGATGACGCCACCGAGACGCTGGCCGGGCTCAAAGCCGAACCACATGTCACGGCAGCCGCGCTGTACGACAAAGCCGGAAAGTTGTTTGCCAGGTATCCCGCGACTTTGCCTGAAGCTTCACTGCCCGCCCGCCCCGGAAGGGCCGGCTATTATTTTGAGGGCCTGTCGCTCGTGGGGTTTGAACCCGTGGTCCAGGATGACAAGCCGAAGGGGACCTTGTATCTCAAACTCGAGACGGGAGAGGTCCTGTATGGCTGGTTTCGAAACTCCCTCGGGATCACCGTGATCGTGATCGCCATTGCTTTTCTTCCGGCGTACCTGATTTCCCGAAAGCTGCAAAAACAAATCTCCCGGCCCATCTTGTCCCTGGCGGAGACCGCCAAGGCAGTTTCGGAACGCCGTGATTATTCCGTCCGTGCTCCGAGCCTGGGCGGAGATGAACTGGGGCTGCTGACCCAGGCCTTTAACCACATGCTCACGCAAATTCAGGAGCAAAACCAGACGTTGCAGGAAAATGAACGCCGCTTCCGCGCTTTGATTGAGCAAAGTACTGACGCCATTTCGGTCATCGATGCGGAAAACAGGATTTTGTACCTTAGCCCCTCGGTCACCGCCGTTGAGGGTTATCGCCCCGAAGAACTCGTGGGACGAAGCGGAGTGGAGAACACCCATCCGGACGACTTGCCGCTGATTCGGGAAATCGTGCAACGACTGTTGGCGCACCCGGGCAAGCCCTTTCCGGTGCTGTGGCGCCGCCGGCACAAAAATGGTCAGTGGCTCTGGTTGGAAGGTGTGGCCACCAATTGGCTCAACGAGCCGGGCATCCGAGGCATCGTGACGAACTATCGGGATGTCACCGGTCGCAAGGCCTCGGAATCGGAAATCCGCAAATTGAATGCGACTCTGGAACAGCGAGTGACCGAACGCACCTCCCAACTGGAGGCGGTGAATAAAGAGTTGGAGTCGTTTTCCTATTCGGTTTCGCACGATTTGCGCGCGCCCTTACGCCACATCTCGGGGTTTGCCGACATGTTGCGGCAGAAGGCCGCGTCCGATCTGGATGAGACCGCCCAACGCTATCTGGGAATCATCTCCAGCTCGGCGCGGCAAATGGGCGTGTTGATTGACGACCTGTTGGTTTTTTCCCGCATGGGACGCTCCGAGCTGCGGCGCACGCAGGTGAAGATGGATGAATTGGTGGCTGAGGTGTTGCGTGAGATGGCCGGGGATTTCGCCACTCGCACCATCGTGTGGGACATCGGCGCGCTGGCCGAGGTGTATGGCGACCGCGCCATGCTCAAGCAAGTCTGGGTGAATCTGCTTTCCAACGCGGTGAAGTACAGTCGGGTGCGGGAACAGGCCACTATCCAGGTCCGCAGTCACAAGAATGATCGTCCGGAGTGGGAGTTTTCGGTGTCCGACAACGGGGCCGGATTTGACATGCAGTATGTCGGGAAGCTCTTTGGAGTATTTCAGCGCTTGCATTTGGCGGAGGAATTCGAGGGCACCGGGATCGGGCTGGCCAATGTTCAGCGCATTATTCTGCGCCATGGGGGGCGCGTTTGGGCGGAAGGCAAAGTTAATGTTGGAGCCACCTTTTATTTTACGTTACCCTGCACCGAGATAAACAACGTATGACATCGCTCAGACCCATACTGCTGGTTGAAGACAATCTTCAAGACATCGAACTCACCATTGCCGCTTTAAAACACAACAACGTGGCCAATGAAGTGATCATTGCCCGGCATGGCGGCGAGGCATTGGACTACCTCTACCGACGCGGCGGTTTCAAGGATCGGCCGCCCGTCATGCCGGTCGTGGTATTTCTGGACCTGAAGATGCCCAAAGTGGACGGCTTGGAAGTACTGCGAACGGTCAAGGGCGACTCCGTGATGAAAATGCTGCCAATTGTGATGCTGACTTCTTCGCGTGAAGAAGCAGATCTGGTCAAGACTTACGAATCCGGAGTGAACGCTTACGTTGTCAAGCCGGTGGGATTTGAACAATTCAGCGAAGCCATTCGCCAGTTGGGAATATTCTGGGCCCTGCTGAATGAACCATCACCGCAGGGCCAGAAGTAGAACGGCTCGATTGGCACTGGAGGAACGTCCGTGAGGAGGAACTAGCAGAAACTGCTAGGGCAATTCGGTGGATACCGCGATTGTTCGCCTGACCCGCTGGTATAAACTGGCGGCCCTATGAAAGTTCTACTGCAAAATCGTTTCACCCGCTGTTTCCTCGGAAAAGGTGGGAGATGGGTCGAAATGTGTGCGCGGGCCAGAGCCTTTCGGTCTGGTGTGGAGGCGATCGATTATTCCGTCACTCACCGTTTGCAGAATGTGCGGATGCTTTTGCATTTTGAGTCCGCGCCGCGATACGACATCGCACTGGACCTGACACTCGGATGACGGATCAAGAGGCAGCAGAGCAGCGGCGGCGAGTGGAGGCGCAAATTGAAGCGGCCGGCGAGCAGATCAAACGGGCCGGAGAAACCTTGTCCCGAAGCAAACAACTGTTAACGCAACTGGAAGACGCAAAGCTTCACCGCTCAAGTGGCGGCAACGACAAAGGTGGTATCCCGGAACCGCGTTAAGACCGCCCGTTTCTGCCAGCAGTTTGCCCGAACAACTTCAGCCGGCTTCCGGCCACATAGCTTGTGGGGCGGTCTTGTGGATTTTGCCGAATTGCCTGCCATCGCTCATGGGGTTAATTGCTTAGTGAAATAGTTTGGCACAAATCCCATCTTGGCGGGTGCATGTCCTGGTCCAAAACTGCGTGACGCACCATTACCTGGGTGAAAGCAACGAGTGGAAACCGCACAAAAATCATGCGAAGCGGTTCGCGTCCAGCGCCGACGCGGTGGAATACTGCGTCAATCATGACCTGGCGGACTGTCAGTTGGTGATGCGTTTCAATGGGTCTCGCTATGACGTGCAAATCCCGCTTGGGGCCGAATGCCGAAAGCGCTCCCATCACCAGAGTCACCGGAACAGGTGAACGGCAGGCGAGGGAACTCCGGGGCAATTGACTGCCGAACGGAGGGGCATCACGATTCGACGTACGTCGGACGGCCCACTATTCCTCGTGAGTGATGGTGCCGTAGAGCATCCCACCGCCGCGTTGGCCTTTCCAGGTGCCGGAATACGTTCGTTCGTAGATCAACAAACGGGCGGTGTAAGTGCCGCCATTGGGGATTTGCAAATTGTCCACGGTGAGAATCGCAACATCTCCGGTGAATTTCATTTTGACCGGGATGGGCATTATCAATTCCCGAATCGCCGTATTTCATGCCGGCGCTGATGATCCATTTGTCGCCGCCGCGTTCTTCGCCCAGCGCGCCATCCCGCAGCGGTGCCCAGCGGCCCGAGAGAAACGATTTAGTGAAGAGGAATTTGACGCGTTCCTCGGGATCGGTTGGCAATGGCGCTTGAGTGGTCGAGGCACTCCCGAGAGCGGCATTGGTGGTGGAGGATTGTCCGGACCGGGAATCCTTGGGCACTCCGGCTGGTGACTGGCTTGAACGGAATTGAGCCCAAAGGTGAGGATCGTGAGGATGGCCAGGCAGAGCAGGGCGCGGGAGTTTGGTTGCATGGCGTGGTTTGACGCGCGGGAGACGGCTTGATTCATTTGTCGATCAAGTGCCCGGTTTCCCGGGCCCCGTAAATTCCTTGCGTCCTTTTTCCGAGTCATTCGTCTTTAGGGATGAAGGCAATAAGCCGAAGAACACAACGACAAAGAAGTATGAAGACATTGGAAATGGAGCAGGACACAGTGAAGCAAATCGTCCGGGAACGGTATGGCCGGATTGTGAAGGATGGCGGGAGTTGCGGTTGCGCTCCGACGTGTTGCGCTCCGCAAGGAGCAACCGGGAACGAAGCCCATGATCCCGCGAAAGTTTCCCAAACGCTGGGTTACTCGACGGACGACACGACGACAGTGCCCGAAGGATCGAACCTTGGCCTCGGCTGCGGCAATCCACAGGCTATCGCCGCGTTGAAGGCTGGCGAGACGGTGCTGGATTTGGGCAGTGGAGCGGGGTTCGACGCCTTTCTTGCGGCCCGCGCGGTCGGGCCGACGGGGCGAGTCATTGGCGTGGACATGACGCCCGAGATGGTGAGCAAGGCGCGAAAGAACAAGGCAAGTGGGGACTACAAGAACGTTGAGTTCCGCATTGGCGAGATCGAGAATCTGCCGGTGGCCGATGCAACCGTGGATGTCATCATTTCGAACTGCGTCATCAACCTGTCCCCCGATAAGCCGAGGGTGTTTCAGGAAGCGTTCCGTGTGCTGAAACCTGGTGGACGGTTGGCGGTTTCCGACATCGTGGCACTCGCGCCGATTCCCGAGGAACTGCGCAAGGATTGGGAGCTTTACACGGGTTGCGTTACTGGCGCTTCGCTGGTAGACGATCTCAAGGGCATGCTCAAGGCGGCGGGATTCACGAGCATTCGGATCGTGCGAAAAGGCGACAGCCGTGAGATTGTCGGTGGATGGTTTCCGGGACGCAAAGCGGAAGATTATGTCGCCTCCGCGAGCATCGAGGCCTTGAAGCCACTGATTAACTGATGAACGCAACGCTGGAACGTATCTGGCACGAGTTCGCCGTAAAGCTGGGTCAGTTCATCCGCTCGCGAGTGGCTGACCCGGCGACGGCGGAAGACATCTTGCAGGATGTCTTCGTGAAAATTCAGAAACAGCTCAGCGGACTCCAGGACCCGGCCAAGCTGGAAGGCTGGATTTATCTCATTGCGCGCAACGCCATCATTGACCATTACCGCACGCGGAAAGAAACGGTGGAAGTGCCGGAATCGTTGCCGGTCGAACCCGCCGCAAATGACGGTGAGATTGAGGAACTGAAGGCATCGTTTCGGCGGATGATTTACAGCCTGCCGGAACCTTATCGCGAAGCCATCGTGTTGACCGAGCTTGAAGGCTTGACGCAGCAGGAACTGGCGACGCGCCTGGGCATCTCCCTCTCCGGCGCGAAATCGAGAGTTCAACGGGGCCGCGCGCAGTTGAAGCGAATGCTCGACGAATGCTGCACCTTCGAGTTTGACCGGCGCGGTAAAGTCATTGACTGCGAACCTCGCGCGCAAGGCGGGTGCGAGGAGTGCGCTCCGCCACTCCGAGATTGACCTTCGCGGTTTCCCGAACCAGGACTTCAAGTTCGTTACCTGGCTTGACCCCGGCCCGCAAAAACGTTTATTAATATTTCGCTGTTTGGCGAAATAAAGAAATAGACGTGCGCGCGTTCATGAACATCACCAAGGCGCTGGCGGATCAGAATCGCATCCGCACCTTGCTGGCGCTGCGGCAGGGCGAACTGTGCGTCTGCCAGATTACCGAGCTGTTTGGCCTCGCTCCGTCCACCATTTCAAAACATCTGTCCGTCCTGGCGCAGGCTGGATTGGTGGAATCGCGCAAGGAGGGACGCTGGATTTACTACAAGTTGCCGGACCAGCACGCTTCAGTGGAGGTGCGCGAGGCGATCGATTGGGTGGAACAGGCGCTCGGTAACAATCCGACGGTCAGCGCGGACAACCAAAAGCTCAGGAAAATCCTCAAGCAAGACCCGGCGCTGTTATGCCAGAAGCAAACCCGGAAATGAAACCCACCGTGCTGATCCTGTGCACGGGCAACTCGTGCCGCAGTCATTTGGCGGAAGGCATTCTGCGCGCTGCCGCCGGTGATCTTCTCGACGTTCAAAGCGCTGGGTCGAAGCCGGCAGGCTACGTGCATCCGCTGGCGATTCAGGTGATGAAGGAGATTGGCATTGATATCTCCGCTCATCGCTCGAAGCACATGAACGACTTCCTGAGGCAGCCGGTAGAAACGGTGATCACGGTTTGCGGGAACGCCGACCAGGCTTGTCCGACGTTTCCCGGCCAAACGAACCGGCATCATTGGGGCTTTGACGATCCCGCATGTGCCACTGGCACGGAGGAAGAGAAGCTTGCTGTATTCCGTCACGTGCGTGACCAAATCAAGCTGGTATTTGAAGCCTACGCCGCTGGCCGCCGCGATCCGTGCAAACAGCAACAATGATATGTCCACTCCGGCTACTGCTTCAAAGCGTTTGGCCTTCTTCGAGCGTTACCTGACCATTTGGGTTTTGCTCTGCATGGTGGTGGGTGTCGCATTCGGAAAATTGCTTCCCGACGTCACCGCCACGCTGAGCAAACTGGAGTTTGGGCAGGGCTCCCAGGTGAACGTGCCGATTGGTGTTCTTCTTTGGCTGATGATTTATCCGATGATGCTCAAGGTGGACTTCACCGCCATCGGCGGCATTGCCAAAAAACCAAAGGGCCTCGTCGTGACGCTGTTTGTGAACTGGCTGGTCAAGCCCTTCAGCATGGCACTGCTCGCGTGGCTGTTCATGCAGAAGGTTTTTTCGCCATGGAGTACGCCGGACCTTGCCAAGGAATACACAGCCGGGCTCATCATCCTGGCCGCGGCGCCCTGTACCGCGATGGTGTTCGTGTGGAGCTACCTGACGGATGGCGATCCGGTTTACACGCTGGTGCAGGTGGCCGTGAATGACCTCATCATGCTCGTGGCGTTTGCGCCCATCGTGATGTTCCTGTGCGGCGTGGCAAACGTGGTGGTTCCTCCCAGGGTGCTCATCACATCGGTCGTGGTGTTTATTGTCATTCCGCTGGCGGCGGGATGGCTTACGCGAACGCTGCTGCTCAAGTCTCATGGCAGGGATTGGTTCGAGAAGAACTTTCTGCCGAAGTTCCATCCTGTAATGATGTGGGCGCTGCTGCTCACGCTGGTTCTCATCTTCGCGTTCCAGGCCGACCATCTGACAAAGAAATGGTTCGCGGTTATTTTGCTGGCCGTTCCAATCACGATACAGGTGTATTTCAATTCCAGCCTTACTTACCTCGTGATGCGCTCGTTAAAAGTGCCGCACAATGTTGCCTCGCCTGGGACGCTCATCGGCGCGAGCAACTTTTTTGAATTGGCCGTCGCGGTAGCCATCACTCTGTTCGGACCGAGTTCCGGAGCGGCATTGGCCTGTGTTGTGGGAGTGCTCGTGGAAGTGCCCGTCATGCTCTCGGTTTGCCGAGTGTGCAACGGCTCGCGCGGCTGGTACCAGCAGGCGACACACTGACTGGTGGCGGTTAGTCGATTCAGCCGCCCTTCGCTCAGACAATCTTTGGAGTATCGTCTAGTCCGTACACTTCGGGACTCGGGAACGCTGAGTTCTTGAATAAGCCAGTTGAAATTCCGTCCATAGCAGGCAAGATAGCCGCCGTGTTGGTTCGAACCCGAAGTAGTGAAACAAGGTGGTGTTTCCCGTCGAACTCAGCGCGAAGTAACGTTGTTGTAATTATGAAAATTCCTGGAAGCTCAAACCGATTCTTTCGTCCCGGCAATTTCGTGGCGGCAGTAGGTGTTGCCGCGTTGACTGCATGTCTGAACACGATGCAGGCGCAATCCATATCGGTTCCGAATTACTCGTTTGAGCAGCAGTCCGGTGTGGGGTGGCCATTCGGCACCAACCCTAACGTTGATAACTGGCAGAAGAATGCCGAGCCACCGTGGTTTGCGGCGCTTTCCGGCGGGCAGATTCCCTGGTATGGGACCGCTGGAGTCTTCATTGACAGCAATCCTTACGGCAATCTGGTGGGAACCCAGGCCGGATACATTCTGGCCTTTCCGGAAGTGGCGTTGTTCCAGGATTACACGGTTTCTCCCGCGTTCGATGCCACTTTTGAGATTGGCAAAGCGTACAATTTGACCGTGGGAGTTTACGGAAAGGGCAGCGGGGCTCCCCTCGCTCCGGGCGCGACGCTCACCTTGAGCTTGTACTATCGTAATGGTTTGGGGGACAAAGTAACGCTGGCTTCCACGCCGGTCGTTTATAGTTCGGCGACGTTTCCAAGTGCCGGGCCTTTTAACTTCATTGATTACACGGTAAGTCTTCCGCAGGTGCAAGCGGGTGACGCCTGGGCCGGTCAATACATCGGCATCCAACTGGAATCCACGATTCCCTTTGAACTGACCACCGGCGGAAATTGGGATTTTGATAACGTTCGGCTCACTGCAGTGCCCGAGCCGACGGCGTTGGCCCTTCTGGGTCTGGGGCTTGGTGGAGTGTTCGTGGCGCGTCGTCGTCGGGGTTAACCCGGTAGCCTGAAGTGCGTGCGAGCCTCATGTTTGATTGCAGAAAAAAAGCCAGCTCTGAACTTGCTCGCGCGCTGAAGAGGTTGTTGGTTCAAACTTGCTTTGGGGTGTTACTGGCCCGGAGCGCGATGTTGCACGCCGGGCCGATTAACGTTCCCAACGGGTCATTTGAAGAGCCGGCGACCTTTTTTGTCAGTACGATTTTTGAGTCATGGCAACGCACTCCCCAGTGGGAGTTTTGGAATGAAAATGCCACCGGGCCATGGACGAACCTGACCGGGATCTTCAAGAATACCGCCCCGGGTAACGACGATCACATTGTGAATTGCGATGGCAATCAGGCGGCGTGGCTGTTTGCCAATCCGGAGGTGGGCTTGTTTCAGGATTACGATGCGATGGATTGGAATGACCCGGTGCCGACGCGGGCCTTCAATGCGGTTTATGAAGTCGGCAAGTCGTATGAGCTGACGGTGGGGTTGTTTGGCGGTGGCGCCGGCCGGAACTATGGAATGCTGGAGGGTGTAACCCTGGAGCTGAGTCTGTATTTTCGGGACGCGGCAAGCAACCGCGTGACGGTGGCTGCGACCACGATTACCAATTCGAACGAACTTTTTCCCGACAGCACGAATCTCGTGGATTTCACCGTTCAAGTTCCCATCGTAAAAGCCACGGACCCGTGGGCCGGACAACACATCGGAATTCTGATGCTTTCCACGGTGAGTTCCAACCTGCAAGGCGGTTATTGGGATGTCGACAATGTGCGTCTGACCTCCACCGCCGCACCGATTTTGACCTCGCCGGTCTGGACCAACAACCACTTTCAATTCACGCTGCTTGGAGAAACGGGCCGCGGGTTCGAGATTCTTTCGGCAACCAACGTCGCGTCACCCTGGTCCAACTGGCTCGTGCTGGGAACGGTCACCAACACAACGGGCGCCAATACGTTTGTTGACACCAACGCCAGCTTCGACCAGCGTTTCTATCGGGCGCGGCAAATGCCGTAGCCAATCCAATGTTCATCCGGCGGAAATGTACAGCTTTGCCGCCAGCAATGGTTCGGGCCTTTACGCTGATCGAATTGCTGGTGGTCATCGCCATCATTGCCCTTCTGGCGGCGCTATTGCTGCCGGCATTGACCTCGGCGAAGGAAAAGGGCAAGCGTGCGGTTTGTGTTTCGAATCTGCGCCAAATCGGGATCGCCATTCAGGTGTATGCCCAGGACAACAACGGCAGGATTCCGTATGGTCCCAAGGCGCCGCCCTTCACCAATCCGGCGAATTTTTATCCCTCCAGCGGCGCCCCGACGAGTTTGCTCTCACTACAGAGCGGCGCGCCGGCGGGGCTCGGTTTACTGTTGCAATCTCATCTCGCGGTTCAGCGTCGGGTGTTGTTCTGCCCGGCCAGTGATCAACCCCTTGATGCGGACACGGAGTTGGCGAACGTCGGGTTCAATCAGGCTCAAGGCAGTTATTATTATCGGCATGCCGGGAACACGCAGTTATTCGACAACCCTTACACGGAATTTATTCCCGAGCACATTCATCTCGATCGGTTGGGAGACAATCGAGACGGCGTTCCGATTCGTGCGTTGGCGATCGATACGATGTTCCTGTGCCCGCCGGAGCTGGAGGTCTTCAACGTCAAACCCAGAACCCACCATCGCCAGCGCCTGGCGGATATTCTTTTTTCCGACGGCCATGTCGTGGGCCGCCCCAACAAAGAGGGCCGCTTTACCGTTGACGCTCGGGACTACAGCCAGATCCGCGACTCCTTCAACAAGATTCTACAGGTGTTTGAACGTGCCGACCGGGAGCAATAAGGTTGAACACCTCCAATGCGGATTTGTCTGTGATCGGGCGACGTGGTAACGTCGTTAAGAATTGCGGCCCGAGACCGGGCGACAAGACAACAACCACCTGAACCAGAGAACATCATGAAAAAACTTATTGCAACTGTTGCGGCGATGGTCTTCACGGCGTCAGTTTTTGCGGGGGAATTCCCGGACCTCAGCGTCAAGGAAGTCAAGGCCCTTAGCGAATCCAGGAAGGCCGTCATTATCGATGTCAACGGCACGGAATCCTACAAGGAAGGCCGGGTTCCGGGCGCGCTCGACTATGAAGCGATCAAGGACAAGCTGGCCAGCGTGTTGCCGGCGGACAAGAGCACCCCGATCATTGCTTATTGTGGCAATCCAAAATGCAAAGCCTACAAAGAAGCCGCTGAGGCGGCCGAGAAGCTGGGCTACACCAACGTGAAGCACATGTCCGCGGGCATCAAAGGTTGGAGAGACGCCGGCGAGAAACAGGACAAAGGCTGAACCGTCATTCGAATCATCCAGGCGACTCGTGCGAGGTGCGAGTCGCCTTTTTTGTTTTAGAACCGGTAACCAATGCGAAGTGTGGCCGTCCGGCCAGAGCGACAGCCGCCCACCCGAAACGGGATCGCCAGATTTTGAAACGCGCTTCGTGTGGTCACATAGCTGCGTCCGAGCGCGGACGCTCTCCGCTGGTTCTTTGTTCCGGAGTGCAGTAAAATCTGGCGATGAGGCCCGCGCCCGCGCATCCTGCTGCGCCAATGAAAGCTGTTCGCCTCATCAAGCCGGGTGAGCCTCTCGAGTTGCGCGACGTTTCCGTGCCAACGCCCGGATCCCGAGACGTGCTGGTGCGCGTGAAAGCCGCAGGCATTTGTCATTCGGACGCGCATTATCGGGCAGGAATTTCCAGGGTTGAACCTTTACCGAAGACCCTTGGTCACGAAGTTGCCGGCATCGTCGAGCAAATCGGGAACGAAGTGAAAACCGTTCAGCCCGGCGACGGCGTGTGTTTACATTATCTCGCGACGTGCGGCGATTGTGCGTGGTGTCGCGCCGGCAATGAACAGTTCTGTCGCTCCGCACAAATGATCGGCAAGCACCGCGATGGGGGTTACGCGGAATTCATCCTGATGCCGGCGCGCAGCGTGTTCAGGTTGCCGGACGAGCTTCCGTTTGAACAAGGGGCGATCATGATGTGCTCCTCCGCGACGTCGCTGCATGCGTTACGCAAGGCACGGTTGCAGCCGGGCGAAGGCGTTGCCGTCTTTGGTGTGGGTGGCCTCGGTGTTTCTGCCATTCAACTGGCCAAGGCACTGGGAGCTGAGCGGGTTTTCGCCGTCGATATCAATGCACGCAAACTTGAACTGGCTGAAAGTCTCGGAGCAGTTCCGGTCAACGCCGCGAAAGCGGATTCTGCCACGACGCTTCAAGAACTGACTTCGGGCCAGGGGGTGGATGTTTCGCTGGAACTCATCGGACTGCCCGTGACGATGCAGCAATCGGTTCGTGCGCTGGCGATCAAAGGTCGCGCCGCGTTGGTCGGAATCACCGACAAAAGTTTTCCGCTGTCGCCGTACCACGAACTCATCAACAAGGAAGCAGAGGTCATCGGTGTGTCCGACCATCTCGCCACGGAACTGCCGGAGTTGCTCGACTTCGCCCGCTCTCGAAAACTGGATCTCACCAATGTGATTACGCGAACCGTTCCGCTGGATGTTACGGCGATCAATGACAGCCTGGATCGTCTGGAAAAATTCAGCGACGACGTGCGGACCGTGATCGTTCCTTAATCGCCCGGTTCGCCACCGCGAACTTCGTTTCCCCAACCGAGCGATGGCACTTTGGTGCTATTGGCCCGGTTCGCTTTGATCTTTCATACTCCGTTTGTGGTCCGATCTCCCGGATCGAACTGGTTTCAGACGATCAAAGAATTCTGAAACAAAATCTGAAGTGGGGAGTAATAACCACACGATAGTGAAACAGAACGTGAACCATATGAAAATGAACACTGAAATGAACTTCAACGCTGACCTCAATCCGGTTTCGGCCCAAACGCCCAAACCGCGGGATGGCAAAGTCCTGAAATCACTGGTGGTAGCCTTATCGATGCTGGCCCTCGGCTTGTCGTATCGGGCTGCCGCAGAAGCCGTGGCGCTTTATGGGGTCCTGGAAAAGGTGCAGGCGGCCCTGGCGGCGGAGCAGGGCGCCTGGGCTCAATCCGCTGAGCCGATACAGATTTCTGAAACAAAACCCTCCGTTTCCGGGTTGTAACCATTGCGAAGATGAGAATGATTGCCATGAAACTGAATCCGGCCTTCAAGCGCACGCAACCGCTGCCGCTGTTGACGGCCGATATGACCGAACGAAAAGGTCGCGCCGCCCGAAGCCTCGCTCCGGTGTTGCCGGTGACGCGAGCGTGGCCGCTGGCCGCGGCCAGCGCGGCAGGTCAAATTGTCAAAGCCAACCTCAACGTATCGGCCGCCGTCGCAGTCTGAGGGCATGTGCGCGCCGGGATTCAATCCATATTGTTATGCAACGGTTTTGCTTCAGCAGGGCTTTCGGCCTTAGCATGCGTGCCGGGCGAGCGGCGCGAGCCAATGACCGATGCGCAACAATTCGAGGCATTCCTGCATAACTACCAAAACATGGTATTCAGTACCGCCATGCGTTTGACCGCCAACCCATCCGAAGCCGAAGACATCACCCAGGAAGTTTTTTTACGCGCGTATGAAAGGTTTGGTGAACTGCAAGGCAGCCCGACCGTGGCAGGCTGGTTGAAAACCGTGGCGCGCAATCTCAGTTTGAATCACCTGTCGCGCTATCGTTCCCGTTGGAGTTTCTTCTCCGAGATGGTTCGCGACCAGGAAGCCGATGACGAACCCACGGTGGATTTTCCGGCGCCCGATGACACGCATGCGAATCTTGCGGCCGGTGATCGGCGCGAGTTCGTGGAGAAGGCCCTGCAAAGTTTACCCGCCTCGCAGCGCGTGCCATTGGTGTTGCACCATTTTGAAGATTTGCAGTACGACGAGATTGCCGAGAAACTCGGGGTGTCCCTCGGCAAGGTGAAGACCGATATCTTTCGCGGGCGCGAGGCGCTGCGCCGGAAGTTGCGACTGAAACTTAACGAGGAGGAATCGGGTCAACCCTGTGAGCGTGTATGAATCCGGAATACGAAAAGCAACTGGAAGCCTGCGTGCGGCGTGAACTGGAGGCCCTGGGCGAAATGCCCGCGCCATCCGCGCTCGCGAAACGCATCATGCGAGCGGTCGAGCAACGCGCCGCAGTTCCGTGGTATCGCCGGGCGTGGTCCACCTGGCCCGGCTCCTGGCAAGCTGCCGGCCTGGCCGCGCTCTTATTGGCCTTTGGCGGATTGTGCGCGGGAGCGTGGATGGTGACGCATGACATCACCACTCCAGGTTGGTTCACCACTGGAGTGGCGGATGCGTCGGCGATCTGGCGTGTGCTGGAGGTGCTTGCGACTACGGCCGCTTCATTGATTGGCCGACTGGGTGTTGGAGTGCTGGTGATGGGGGCGGCGGTAGTTTTTGGTGCCTGGGTAACCTGCATTGGATTGGGCACGGCTTATGTGCGGCTGGCGATGCGTCCGGCAGTGAATTAAACGAGTATGAAACGAAACGTGTGGATGGGAAATTGGCTGGTTGCCTGCTTGATGATTGCAGTGCTGTCACTGCATGCGCCGCAGTTGTTCGCACAGGACAACGACGCTCCCGCGACTCCCGAGAACACCAATGCCGTAGCGACAGTTACCAATGAGCCCGCGGAATCAACGGAGGACGAGCGACCGCAGAATTGGCGCGGGCCTCTGGTGGTGATTGGCGGCTCGGCAACCCTGCGGACCAATGAGTCGGCCGAGGTCGTAATCGCCGTTGGTGGTACCGCGAGGGCCGCCGGCAAGGTTCAGGATGCCGTGGTGGCGGTCGGCGGCGATGCCGTTGCGGAAGGTGATGTGGGTGACGCGGTGGTAGCGGTTGGCGGAAACGCACTGGCGCAAGGCAAGGTGCGGGACGCCGTGGTCGCCGTGGCGGGAGACGCCGAAGCGCGCGGTGAGGTGGGTGATTCCATCGTTGCTGTGTTTGGAAATGTCACTATTGGCTCCAACAGTGTGGTGCATGGAGATGCGGTCTCGATTGGCGGGAAAATAACGGTGGAGGAGGGTGGCGAGGTTAAGGGGCAGGTAACTGAAGTGGGAATGGGACAACACCCGCTGCTCGCGCCATTGAAAGGTTTGTCGGATTGGGTCAAGCATTGCGTGTTCAAAGTGCGATTGCTCGCGCCGCAGCCGGGTTGGTATTGGATTGTTGCCGGACTCTTCCTGCTTTGCTACTTGCTGATTACTGCGGCGTTTCCTCGACCGGTGGCGGCCTGTGTCAATGAACTCACGGTGCGGCCTGCCACGACGTTTCTCCTGGGCTTGCTGACCAAATTGCTGGTGCCGTTGATTTTGCTTGTGCTGATGATGACGGGACTGGGGCTTGCGGTGGTCCCGTTCATTGGCGCGGCGGTCTTTATCGCCGGGTTGATCGGTAAGGCGGCGCTGTTTCAATATTTCGGACGCGGCCTGGTTCGCCTGTTCGGCGTCCAATTGCCCAACCCGCTGTTGGCGATGCTCGTCGGTTTTGTGCTGATTACTTTGCTCTACATGATGCCAGTGCTGAGCATATTGATCTATTTGCTGGTTGGCACTTGGGGAATCGGCGCGGCGGTGACGGCTTCATTCGGTCGCGCTCGCAAAGAATCGCCGCCCAAACCGAATGCAGTGCCCACGGCTTCGACCACGCCCGTTCAGCCAACCACGCCAACTCAGCCTGCGTCGTCGAACATCGCGACGACTGGCGCTGTCCTGGCAACGGCGTTTGCAGCCACAGTTTCTCCCGAACCAGCCACCGAGCAGGCGTCACCAAATCCCGGCATTGGTCCTGAACCGGGTGCTTCACCCAGGCCGATGGCAACGCCGCTTGGCCCACCGATGCCCTCAGAGGCTCTGACGTTGCCGCGCGCCAGTTTCTGGGAACGCATGGGCGCGGGATTTCTCGACATGATTATTGTGGCCATTGTGGTGGGGTTGTTGCCGCGCTTCCTGGATTTGGTTGTCAGTGGTCCAACGTTGACGCTGTTGGTGGCGTTAGCCTACTCGGCGGGAATGTGGACCTGGAAGGGAACAACCATTGGCGGGATCGTCCTGAACCTGAAGGTGGTGCGGTTGGATGATCAGCCGGTGACGTTTACCGTGGCTTTGGTTCGCGGGCTGGCGGCGGCACTTTCTTTTGTCGTGGTGTTCCTGGGCTTCTTCTGGATGATTTGGGATCGGGAAAAGCAGACCTGGCATGACAAGATTGCCGGGACGGTGGTAGTGCGCCAACCCCGCGGCATGCCGCTCGTCTGCCTTTGAGCCTTGGCTAGAAGGAAAGCTCTTTAACAGCCTCGGCTATGCTGGAGCAAGTGGTTGTGCGAGGGGGACTCTTATAGTGGAAAAGGGAAAGAATATTCATTCCAATATCCTTTCGTGGATCAGGAATGACCCGCACGACTGTGCTCACGCCGGCTTGTTCCAATTGCTCCATCACCTCGCCGATCTCGGGCGCGCAATCGGTATCCATCTTTTCCAAGGCCGAAAAATCAGCCAGGAGCCGAAAACCTGCGCTCAGTTCCGCCATCAGGGAGGCGAGTTCCGCCCGGTTGCCCGAGATGTCACCCGCATTTACAGTGTCGATGTACTTGATGTAGAGTAACTTTTTAGATTTGTTGGACGCCGCCAGAATCATGCAGAAAGGTAACCACGGCTTCACTGAACTTCGACAGAAATCTATTGCGCGAATGCAACCAGGCATCAAAAAATTTCCGGAACAAGTTTCGTTTACAGCCATCGTAATCCCGGTTACTGGCATTCGCAGTCACACCAGAATGCCGAACGGAAGATTGCAGAAACCCAAAAACTCGGATCAGAGAATAATTTATGAAAAGAATCCTCCTCTCAGCTTTGTTGGTTTCCAGTTTGGTATCCGCACAGGCGGCCACGTATCAATATGATTTCATCTTTGCTCCCGAAGCCGTTGGTGCTACCGGTTCCGGGACTGGCAGTGCCATTTACAACGATGTCACTCATTCCTTCCAGATGACCGCTAACTTTACCGGGTTGAGTGGGAATGTGACGCAAACGCATTTTCACGGTGCCACCAGCACTCCGGGTGTCGGGACAGCGGGTATTATGGTCGGCAATACCAGCTTGCCTGGCTTTCCTCTTGGTGGAACCAGTGGGAACTATAGCCAGACCATATCTTTATCCGACAGTTCCGTGTACAACACGA
>DASUGI010000206.1:0-4612 GCA_036274115.1 Verrucomicrobiia bacterium | reverse complement strand
ACTGTCGCCCTCGGCGCGAAACCAGCCTTGATAGCCGCACATGACGCGGCCTTCGTACGTGGGATGGCTCGATCCCGGCGAATGTTTGCTGCCTGCGAACGACGTAATCGCGACTGCGAGCGTGAAACCGAGTGTGAGGATGCGTTTCAATGTTGGTGCGTGGAAAGTGTGCTCTTTGTTTGGCAGGAAGTCTTGCGCAAAAGAATCGGCGCGCACATCCCCGAAATCGGGGAGGGTTGGCGGGCGCTTTGTCCTTGCTTCGGCAATTGGCCTTTGGCAAGCCAGTCGGCGATGGGTGCGATGGAAATTGGCCGTCGTTCGTAGCGCAGATTTTTAATCTGCTGTATCGCCGAATTGCATTCGGCAGAGCGTGGTAGTTCGTACGCCCGAGGAGCGATCCAGCCGGTGCGGATTGCAAATCCGCGATACAGCAGAATTTAATTCTGCGCTACGAATGGCTGCAACGACCGGTCTGATCCCGCCCAACGATGCGGCTCCAATACGATGATGCGGTGGCGAAGAATTTTAGTCCTGTTGTGCCTGATGTTCGGGAGCGGAAGTTCTTTGTTGCCGGCGCAAGTTGCGTCCAGCGTCGCGAGCGATGGCTCGCTGGAGATCGGAGCGGTGACGGTGGGCGGCCAGCCCGTGGTGCGCACGCACGATGGCCGGGCGAAGCTGAATCCTTTTCCGCAAGCGATTGCATTCAGTTTCGGGCCGAAGCCTGGAACGGAACACACCTGGGTGCGCTTGCGCCACAAACTGGAGGGCTACGAAGATAACTGGGCCGAGCAACCGGGCGAGATGACGCTCAGCGTCCGGTTCTTCGATGAGGCGGGCGACCAGATCAGCCAGAATATTTTCCGCATCATCGGTGAAAGCGCGGGTTGGAATGGCGGATTAAACAGTCCGCTCACGCATCGGCGCGAATCGGTGGTCGTGCCGGCGCGCGCGTCGCGACTTTGGATTGTGCTTTCGTCCGCCGGACCGCCAGCCTCGGTCGGCATCTTTGTCGTCAGCGATCTGGTGGTATCGCGCGTTTCCAGCAGCAACAATCTGGAACTGGTGATGCACTTTCCGTTTGAAGCGAAACAGGCGGACGAACTCGCAGATCGTCCGCCGGAAGGCTGGATTCGCGACGGGACGCATCCGAGCATGGCGAAGATTATTGAGTTGGGCCAGAACCCGGTGACGCGCGCGTTTGCGATTCTGGACGACGACCCCAACGGTCACGCGGAGTGGCATAACATCAAGGAATTCTCGCCCGAGGTGCGGCCGGGCGATCATCTGGTGATCGAGTGGAACGAGATGTTCAGTCTGGGCATGGGCAACATGCGAACGGTGAACTATCCGTCGCTGCCGGCGGGGAATTTTCGTTTTCGAGTCGCGGCGACGACGTTGATGGGCGTGCCGACGGGTGTGGAAGCGTCGCTGGGGGTGTTTGTGCCGCCGCCGTTCTGGCGCGAGCCGTGGTTCTGGACGCTGGCCACGGTGCTGATCGTGCTGGCGATTGTGGCGGCCTCGCGTTACGTGGTGCGTTACCGGTTGCGCAAAGAGTTGGCGCGGGTCGAGCAACAACGGGTGTTGGAACAGGAACGGTTGCGGATCGCGCATGACATCCATGACGACCTCGGCGCGCGCGTCACGCAGATTTCGCTGTTCAGTGCGATGGCGCAAAACAACCAGGCCTTTCCGGAAAAGGCGCGCGAGAACTTTGATCAGATTTCCCGCATGTCGCGCGAGTTGGTTTCGGCGCTTTATGAAACGGTCTGGGCGGTGAATCCGGAGAACGACAACCTGGATGCGCTGGGGAATTTTCTTTGCCAGATGGTGAATCAACTCTGCGAGCAACGGCAATTGCGCTGCCGGTTGCATGTGGAGCAGCTTCCCGGCGAGATTCAAATTTCCAGCGCCACGCGGCACAACATCACCATGGCCGTGAAGGAAGCCGTGCATAACGTCATCAAGCACGCGAAGGCGACCGAACTCACCGTCCGCATCGCGCTGGCGGACCGGTTGCTCACCATCGTGGTGCAGGACGATGGTTGCGGGTTTGACCGCACGGCGGAGACGGCGGGCAATGGACTGACCAACATGAAGCGGCGCTTCGAAAACATTGGCGGCACGTGTGATGTCGAGAGCCGGCCCGGCCAGGGAACGAAGGTGAATTTCAAGTTGGTGCTGAAGCCACGGATGGAGGGCGCGGCGCAGACGCGGTCCGGGCGAAGTCAATTTTGAAAGGGGTTGTATGAAGAAAACTGTGATTGTGGTGGAGGACGACCGGGGGTTGCGCGAGCAACTGGCCGAGATTCTGAAAAACGCGCCGGACATTGAATGCGTGGGCACGTTTCCGTCGGCGGAAGAGGCGTTGCCACGAATTCTGGAGAAGAATCCGGACGTCGTGCTGATGGACATCAAGCTGCCGGGCATGTCGGGCATTCAATGCGTGAGCGAAGTCAAGAAGGCCCGTCCCAACATGCAAATCATCATGGTCACGGTGTATGAGGACAGTGAACGAATCTTTCGCGCGCTCAAGGCGGGCGCGAACGGTTATCTGGTGAAGTCCAGTCCGCCGGAGCAATTGCTGGAGGCGATTCGCGACGCCTACAAAGGCGGTGCGCCCATGTCGAGCCACATTGCGCGCAAGGTGGTGCAGCATTTCCATTTGCTCGGGCCGTCGCCAACGGAAACGGAGAATCTTTCACCGCGCGAGCGACAGGTGCTCGACCTGCTGGCGATGGGATTTATCTACAAAGAGATCGGCAGCAAGCTGGACATTGGAACGGAGACGGTGCGCACTTACGTGAAGAACATCTGCCAGAAAATGCACGTGCGAGGACGGCTTGAAGCGGTGGCGAAGCATCGGGCGGAAAACTTTTGAGCCACGCGGTACGGAATAATTGCGGTGGTGTCGTCCAAGATGCGTCCAAGCCGGGGCTGGCCCTCACCCAAATGTGGCATTGCCTTCGTGAACGTGCGCTTTAGATTTGTTGGCATTCAAACCAAGCGAATTTATGCTTAAACGAACTGTCATGATGTTGTTGCCGCCTTCAGCTTCTGTTCAACGCCGCGCCGACACACGTGAACGCCAAATTGCTGTTAGACCAAGTCCCAGCAGTGTGAGCGCGGACGGCTCAGGTACCAACGTCATATTGAATCCCGGCACCTGATCTGCAGATGGGCCAAAGGGTGTTGGCGTGACAAGGGGACTTGATAAAACCATGTCGTTTCCAATGGTGGATGAACCGATAAACATCGGCACTAACGGCGAGCCATTGTTCCAAGTTGCCAGAGCCTCAGCCCAGGTTGCCCCTGCATTTGCTGACCACCCTCGAACAATAAAATCAACCGTGCTGCCGCTAACGTATCCGGTCGGCGTGCCGACATCCAAACTGAGACGTGTAATTATTCGCCCGGGCGCAGTTGAACTGTTGGTGGCATAACCGCCGAGGTTTTGCCAGATCGGGTCGGAGTAGGTTGCCTGAATATTGGTCGAACTAACCGTAGTTGAAGGTGCAAGAAAGATGGCAAAGATGAACTGCTGCGTTCCTGAAACCGGCATCGGCGTTCCATTGGCGGAAATTAAAGTCGTCAGAGTGTTCCCGAAATGAATGTTGCCTTGAGCATAAGCGGTGAACGAAATCACAAAGCCACCGCCGAGTGCTATGAGCCTTTTCATAGAGTAGTTTCATCCTACGCAAGATTCTTGCAAAGGCAACTACTATGTCGATGTATGTCGATGTGTTTTGGTGATTGGTATGATGTCACTAATTCCGTTGACAGCTCATTTAAGGCGCGTTTGACTTGATCGTCGCCCTTTCATATGAATGCACGCCAAATTCGCAGCAGTTTGATAGTGGCAACCACCAGCACCTTCGTTTGTCTGGCCGGTGACGAGCAATGGCCGAATCTAGATTCGCGTAGGGGCAATGCTATCGCCAGAATTGAGGCTCAGGCAGGTGGGGCAGCGGCAAGCATCAAATTACGAATCTCTGGCCTGCGCGTTGATTTCGACCCGATATTGGAGACACCCAAATGCGTTTATTCCATTAATCGGCTCCTCAGTGATCCCGAGGCGATTTCTGACCAGATCACAACCCCACCCCTCCCGCATGGCGCAACGCCGTTGGCGACTCAGCCAGTTCCTGACAAATCAGACCGCTACCGTTTGCTAAAGAAATTCCTGAATGAAAACAGCGAGTTGTTCGGATACGATGCCAACATTCTCAGCACCGCGCGAATCGCCCGCGAGTCAGTTACCGAGCGCAGCGGACTTCGAACGGTCGTGTGGCAACAGGAATTTGAAGGTGTGCCGGTCTTTGAAGGTATTTTGATTGGCAACTTTACCAGCACCGATGCCCTTGTCTCATTTTCCAGCCAAGTCGTTCCGGACCTTCCTAGAGCGGTTCGAGCCAACACAGCACTAATTCTGGCAGTGGATGCTCTCGCTCGGGCTGCGAGGAGTATTGGCGATGAACAGTCGACCGCCGAGCAGTTTAGTGCCATAGGTGAACCGCTCGGAGTCGCAAATAAGCAAGCGTTTAGAGGAGAGCCAATCGTCGGTGAAGCCGAAGCATCACTAGTGTAGTGTCTCATAAAAGACTTTACTAACAAG
>DASUGI010000205.1:0-7227 GCA_036274115.1 Verrucomicrobiia bacterium | reverse complement strand
TCACGGACAGCGGCGGCTTTCAGGTGTTCAGCCTCGCGAAGATTCGCAAAATCAAAACTCACGGAGTCGAGTTCCGGTCGCACCTGGATGGTTCGCCGCTTTTCCTTGGGCCCAAAGAGGCGATGGAGATTCAGCGCACGTTGGGCTCAGACATCGCCATGGCGTTTGACGAATGTCCCCCGTATGACGCACCACCGAAAGAGCAGCGCCATGCCGTCGAACGGACCATTCGCTGGGCGAAGGAATGTCGGGAGCAACCACGCGCCGAAGGCCAGTTGGTTTTCGGCATCGTGCAGGGCGGGAGCAATCCGGCGTTGCGCGAGGAATGCGCGAAGGCACTTGTTGCAATGGAATTCGACGGTTACGCCATTGGGGGAGTGAGTGTCGGCGAACCGGAACCCGAGATGATGAAAGCCGTTGAGCTGGCCGAGCCACACCTTCCCGCCCACAAAGCGCGCTATGCGATGGGACTTGGCACACCGGCGCAAATGGTGGAGTTGATCGCTCGCGGTGTGGATATGTTTGATTGCGTTTTACCCACGCGGGTGGCGCGCAATGGCACAGCGTACACGCGCAAGGGCGCGATCGGTCTGAAAGGCAGCGCTTACAAATTGGATTTCGGTCCGCTGGAACAAGGTTGCGAATGCTTCGCCTGCAGGCATTTCACTCGTGCCTATCTCCGCCACTTGCTTCGCGTCAACGAAATCCTCGGACTGCGCATGCTGAGCGTTCACAACACACACATGTATTTGAAATTGATGGCGGACGTGCGACGCGCCATCGCCGAAGGAACCTTCGGGGACTTTTATCGTGAGTTCATCGGGGGCTTCGTGCCGTCCCAGAAGATCCTTTCCGCGCGCGAAGCCGCAAAACTGGAGCGCTAATTGACCGGCCTCCCCGGGCGCGATGGCCACACGGCGTCTCCCCAACATCACATCGCGGAGGGCTAAACAGGGCCATGCAAATCGCACCAGACTTGCAGCCGCGAGGTGCTCGCAAACGCGAAACACACGGAGCTTGCGGACTCAACCCACGAATGCCGCGTGGATTGCCTTCATCGCCTGCTCCCCTCGCGCCAGGTCAATTATCACCGACACTTTGATTTCACTGGTGGAAATCATATCAATGTTGACGCCTTCTTTCGCCAGCACGTCGAACATTTTCCCGGCTACACCCGTGTGTGACTTCATGCCCACCCCCACAATCGACAGTTTGCCGATGCCTTCGTTGGCGATGATTTCTTTGTAGCCGATTTCACCTTTCAAACCCTCAATCACCTTGCGCGCCTTGAGTAGCTCCGGCTTGTCCACTGTGAACGAAAGATCCGTAGCCGGTGTGCCGTTTCCGTGGCTGATGTTCTGCACGATCATGTCCACGTTGATGTTTGCATCGCCAATGGCCTTGAAAATGAAGGCCGCCACACCGGGTCGGTCGGGCACGCCCACCAGCGTGACTTTCGCCTGGTTTTTGTCGAGCGAGACACCGCGCACGACGATGTCTTCCATGCTTTTCGTTTCTTCTTTCACAATCGTTCCGGGGTTGTCATTCAAACTGGAGCGCACTTCAAACACGACGCCAAATTTCTTCGCAAATTCCACTGAGCGGCTCTGCATCACTTTCGCGCCGAGACTGGCCAACTCAAGCATCTCGTCATAGGAAATCTCCAGCAGCTTCCTTGCGCCCGGCACGATGCGCGGGTCCGCGGTGTAAACGCCATCCACGTCCGTGTAAATCTGGCACAGGTCCGCCTTGATGGCCGCGGCCAGTGCAATGGCGGTTAAATCCGAGCCACCGCGTCCGAGCGTCGTGATTTGACCGTCCTTGGTCAGGCCTTGAAAGCCCGCAACGATTACCACATTGCCTGCATTCAGCGCGGCATGGACCTGCCTCGGAGAAATGTTATGAATCTTTGCTTTGGTATGAACGCCATCCGTCACAATGCCGGCCTGGGCACCCGTCATGGAAACGGCCGGAACATTCAACGCATGCAGTGCGATGGCGGTTAACGCAATGGTCTGTTGCTCGCCGGTCGCCAGCAACATGTCCATCTCCCGTTCGCTCGGGAGTGGCGCGATATCCTTGGCCAGCTTGATCAGACCATCGGTCACGCCGCTCATGGCGGAGACGACCACAACCACCTGCTCCCCGCGCTTCCGATATTCGGCCACGCGCCGGGCAACATTCTTGATGCGATCGGTATTGCCCACCGATGTGCCGCCATATTTCTGAACGATCAATGCCATATAATCCGTGGGGTCGCACCTCGATTGATTGATCTGCGAAGTCCCAAAAGGAACAGGAGAATAGTCACAGGATTGGCGTTTGGAAAGTCGGGAATTTCCGGCCGAAGCGAGTCTTTAGCGGAGATGCTTTTCAATCAAGTAATCCCGAAACTTCTCGTAATTGGCCTCCATGCGATCGAAATCCTCCTGAAGTTTCAAGGCCGCCGCCATCGTCGGTGGCACATCGGGTTCCCAGTTCATCATGAGCTGAATCTCCTCCGGGAACTTCGCGGGGTTCGCCGTCTCCACGATTACCGCGGGCACGCCATCCAACGATTCCGTCGCCAGCCAATCCTGAAAGCCCTGCCACGCCACTGCTCCATGCGGCTCAAGCAGCAGTTGATATTCATCCCAGAACGTCTCTAACGCATTCCGCGTGCGATCATCCGAGATGGAACTGGAGAAAATATCCCGCCGCATTGCCGCCAGGTCCGGTTGCTTATGAATCCGGCCCGTCTCGTCCATCTGACCGCCATACACGGCCACCAGCCGGACCAGGTTACTGGGATGACCCACGTTCATGGCGTTGGACACGGAATTGCGCGACGGCGAAACCTTCTGATAAACGCCGCTGGCCAGAAATCGCGGAAACGCGTCGTTGTCATTCACGGACGCAATGATCTTTTTTGCCGGCAACCCCATCTGTTTGGCGACTACCGCTCCCATCATGTCGCCGAAGTTGCCGCTCGGAATCGAAAACACGATGGGCTCGCCGGCTTTGGCCAGGCGCGACGCCGCGTAAAAATAGTAAACGCTCTGCGGCAGCAGTCGCCCGATGTTAATCGAGTTGGCTGATGAAAGCGGAAGGTGTTGCAGCGCCGGATCCGCAAAGGCGCGCTTCACCATCGCCTGGCAATCGTCGAACTTCCCGTCAATGGCCACCGTGCGCACGTTGTCTTTCAATGTGGTCATCAGCTTGCGCTGACTTTCGCTCACCTCGGCGATCGGGAACAACACGATGACCCGCACCCCGGGAATACTGTGAAACGCGTGGGCCACCGCCGCGCCGGTGTCTCCACTGGTCGCTGTGAGGATCGTCACTTGTTTGCCATCCTCCTGCAGGAATCGGCCAAACATTCGCGCCATCATTTGCGCCGCAAAATCCTTGAACGACGCCGTCGGTCCCTGGTCCAGTCGCATCAGAAAAATGCGGTCGCGGATGATTTCCAGCGGCACGGGAAAGTTGTACGCCGCGTGGCACATGCCGGCCAGATCGGCCGTGGGGATGATTCCCTGAGTGAACTTCGACAGGACGCGGAAGGCGATTTCGTGGTAAGGCAACCGGGCGAACGCCGCCATCTCGTCCGGGGTCACGGCCGGAAATGCTTTCGGGAAATAAAGCCCGCGATCCGGCGCCTGTCCGGCAATCAAGGCCTCGCGGAGATTGACCGCGGGCGACTGTCCGTTTGTGCTGTAAAATGAGATCATCTGCTTGTTCGTGGCCTACTCCAGGCTTTCCACCCGGAACATCACGGGCTTGCCCTTCACCACCGGCAGCCGGGCAATCTGCGCCAGCGCCTTGCGCATCGCCGCGTTCGGCGCTTCATGCAACATCAGAATCAGCGGCACACTCTCCCCTTCGTGCCCCTCGGGCTGAATCACGGACAAAATGCTGATCTTCGCGCTCGCCAGAATGCTCGATACCTTGGCCAATACGCCCGGACGATCCACCACGCTCAAACGAACGTAGTAACGCGACACAATCTCATCCAACGGCACCACGCGACCTTTCTTCGCATGAGCCACGAACGGTGGCACGCGCACCTTCGTTCCGTTCTTCAAATCCAAAGCCGCATCCGCCACATCACTCAACACCGCACTCGCCGTGGCGTCTTTGCCCGCGCCGCGGCCGTAGAAGAGCGTGTCGCCCACGACGTCCCCGCGCACAAAGCAGGCATTGAACACGCCGTTCACGCTGGCCAGCACGTGCGCATTCGGGATCAGCGTCGGATAAACGGACACCTGCACGCCGCCCTTCCTGCCCTCGACCTGCTTCACAATGCCCAACAACTTGATCGTGTAACCCAGTTGCTGCGCGAACTGCATGTCAAGCTTCGACACCTCGCGAATGCCTTCCGTATGTATCTCGTGATGATCCACCCAGAACCCGTGCGCGAGCGACGCCAGAATGCCCGTCTTGTGTTGCGCATCGTGGCCGTCAATGTCCAGGTCCGGCGGCGTCTCCGCGTAACCCTGCTTCTGCGCGTCGGCCAGCACCTCGGCGAAGTCCGCCCCTTCGAGCTTCATGCGCGTAAGAATGTAATTGCAGGTGCCGTTGACGATGCCGTAGATGGCCGCGAACTGATTGGCCACAAATCCCTCACGCAACGATTTGATGATCGGAATGCCGCCGCACACACTGGCTTCGTAATAAAGGTTCGCGCCACTTTTGGCCGCCGCGGCGAATAACTCCGGTCCATGCGCCGAGAGCAACGCCTTGTTGGCCGTCACCACCGTTTTGCCCTGCGCCAGCGCCGCTAGCACCATGGTTTTGGCGATGCCCGTGCCGCCCACCAGTTCAATGACCACATGAATCTCCGGATCATTGACCACTTCCTGCCAATCCGTTGTCATCAGCGCGGGCGTGATGGGATAAGGACGCGGCTCGTCAAACGCCTTCACGGCAACCTTGCGAAAAGTCAGCTTCACGCCCAGGCGCGCGGCCATGAGATTGCCATTCTGCTGCCACGCGTGGAAGACGCCGCTGCCCACCGTACCGCCACCCAACATCCCAAGGTTAACTTGCTGCATCGCGACAGCTTGCCGGGGAGCGCCAGACGGGACAATTCAATTTTGGAAAACGACGCCGCACCAGCGCGCCCCCGGACAACTCTCCGCAAAGAAGCCGGATGCCGCGAGGTCCACCTGAGTGACAACGCGCGCCTCGAACCCGACACCACTCAATCCTCTGCGAGTCCCGGTAGGTCTTTACTCTATGCTCGTTTCCGACTTTCCATGATTGACGGCGCAGCGCGGAGGTTATTGATTCATGCCACGACTGGAGTCAGGGCCGGCGCACCCGTGCCCGACCTGAAGCCAGCGGTTTGAATTTTGAAAGCGCCGGGGAGGTGCCGATGCGAAAAGGTGTCCGCGCAGGGGATGACGGCTTGATTGACCGGAACACTAAAATGATATCGAACATGAGTTTGCAGCCCAAAGACGTTCATGGCCAGCGAATCTGCGTCATCAGCGGCAAGTTTCTCCCCACCTACGCGCAGGTCCAGGTGGGTGAGGAATCCGGGCAGATTGGTTTGCTGTTCGATACGCCCGCCGCGCCGGACACCAATCCGGAATCCGGCGGTCGCAGCGACGTGGTGTCCACGAACAAACACCTTCCGCCCCTGGCGTCTCTGCAATGGTACGGTCCGGAACTCTTAAGCCGGATCTACGAAGTCAGACCGGGCGACCTGGAGTTCGGTTTGGGTTGTCCGTTCGCAATCAAAGAAGCGGACCTCACCGAATGCTCCCGTCACTCGCCGCCGCCGCCGGAAGCAAACCAGGGCATGCGCCTGTGAGGCAAGGTTCTGATTGTGTCGAGTGTTGAGTGTTCCCCTTTTCCACTCTCACGCGTACTCTTACTCTCCCTCAAGCTTCAAAGTTCAACGTCCGACGTTCGACGTTGGATGTTCGTAGCGCGGGCGTCCTCGCCTGCGAGTTCCAGCGGCGTCTCGCCGCGTGTTCCCATTTCGATGTTGAATGTTCCCTTTGCCTCCCTCGCCTCCCACTCTACTCGCACTCCCACTGTTCAACTGTTCAAAGTTCGAGGTTCAAAGTTCGATGTTGGATGTTCGATGTTGGATGTTGGATGTTGGATGTTGGATGTTCGACCGTTCGACCAGCACCAGCAACACCTCGCGATACAGAAAGATCAATCGCATTTACCCCGTGAGATACCGCCGCAAGCGTCCCTTGATGTAACGCTTGCCCCACGCACTCTTGAGATTACTTCTCGCGTTGCGCAGCATCACTCTCGTTGAGACAACCCTCCCAATAGATAAGCTCCAACGGGACGCGGTTCTTAGTTGAAGGAACTTGTCCACTGTTATGCGCCTGCAATCGCACCTGCCAATTCCTAGTCAGCCCAACATAGAATTGACCGTCCTTGGCGGACCGCAACGCATACACGTAACAGTAGGTGGCCACGTTCAGTTATCTCACGGGTGAAGGGGCCTGCCGCTGCGTGGCTGCGGCCACATTCCTTTGCACCGCCAGGTAGGATAAATACGACTGCACCTCCGCCACTCCCATCTCCCGCGGATGCCGCTTGTCATGGAAGCCTCCTCCGTGCGATGCGACAGGTGCTGAAACCGACACACCTCCGCCAATTGCTCCCGCAACTTGAGCTTGGGATTGGGCAAGATTGGGCAAGAACCGGCCCAGTGGAGAAGAAGGACTCATTGTCGGTTTTCCCGAAGTGATATTTGCCCCAAGAATTTCATAAACTCCCTGCTGGACAAGCATAAAAGCGCGATTTAGGGTCGAACCAAGTGAAAATGATAACCGACAATTCTGTCGCTCAATCATACTGTTAGCCGTCATTGCGTCGCCATGACACAGAGCCGACCATTTCGCTGGCGATTGGGAGTCGTAGCCTGTTTGGATTTGGCGCTGTTCTTCGCCCTTATTCCCGCTCTTGCTACTGCCCGCGTGTCGCACACATTCAGTTGGTTTGCGCATCCGTGGCAAGATGTCAGCCAAGACATGCTCATCTTTACGTTCGCCGTTTTCGCAGTCGTGGTTGCCATTCCTGTCCTTGCTCGCGGGACTGCCGGCCAGCGTATTTCCGCCGTCGCCTTGCTTGTTTTTCCCGCTTACACCCTCAGCACCTTTCTGATATGGAGTTTGAGGCAGACATGAAATTATTGACGGCTAACGAAACAAGATAGCTTTGGCCGGAGCGAGCGCGGGTTGCGGTGTGAACTGGAAGTGAGAGGTGGCCCGCGCG
>DASUGI010000204.1:0-13466 GCA_036274115.1 Verrucomicrobiia bacterium | reverse complement strand
ATATTTGGTGCAATCCCCTGACCCTTCTTTGGCTGCATTACGAACGTCACGAATCTCGCGTGCCATCGCATCGCGGTAACGCCCTTGCTCAATCATCTCCGCCGTCTGTTCGCGATAGATTGCGCCGGCTCGGCCGTTTTGACCATTGCTAGAAGTCAATGCGTGGTCTGGCGGATCCATCTGAATTGCCGGCCCATCATTCGGGGTGACACTAGGATTTGCGTTACGGTCTGGCATGTGGTGTGAATCGAGCCCATCACCTTTGGGGCCTTTTGTCTGACTGTGTGGACCGCCTCGGTAGGGACCTGTTACTTGAGCGACATCCGCCGCCGCACCACTCTCCGACGCTGCGCCAATTCTTGCCGCAGCGCCGGTTTCGGCAGAGACAGTGCTTGCCTCTAGTCCCATCGCGCGGCCAGCGGCATTGACACTGCGACTCACCGGTCCGGCCGCTGCCGTGGCCAACCCAACGCCACGGCACGTATCCTGAAAACCGGCCTTCGCCCAATCTTTGGCCCCTGCGTTCGGATCGCCGGAAGCATTTCCGACGGCCTCTCCGAAATCGAGCAAGTCTGGAATCGATTCGCCCAAGCCGGTGATTGCATATACTCCTGTATTCCAAGCGATGGACCCCCACCCTGTTCCGTCACTGGAGAGAATCTCTCCACCCTCGACGACCGAATTTCCCCAGCTATGGCCCCAATCGGAAGCAGCCCACGCCAATCCGTACATGTCTACTAACCCGATCGGATTATTCCCAACAAACCCGTACAGGTTCAGCCCATCCGCAATCCCGATTGGATCTTCATTCAACCAGCGTTGGAGATTGGGTTGGTAATAGCGAAAGCCATAGTAATAGAGGCCGCTTCGCGGGTGATATTCCTTGCCACTGAACCGAATCAGTTGGCATCGGCCAATGGGCCGGACACGGAGAGCAGATTGCCAAAACTGTCGTAGCGATACTTTGCTTTGAAGTTCCCAGTTGAATCAATTAGCGAGGTAACGTTCTGATTGCCGTCGCTGAAATAGTATGCCGTGCCGCTCGCATCGGTGCGAGCCAGCTTGCCGGTGTAGGTCACTTTGACGGCGTTGTTGCTATCGCGCTCCTGAAGCAGGGACATGCCGGACCAGACATAGCGGACTTCGTCCGCTAATTGCCAATTGCCAATGGCGATGACCAAGTGTACTCGCGCCGCGCGTTGCGCCGGCCCAGGGCGTCGTAAGCAAATTCGCTCTTCCATGCGTTGGTCCTGGTGATACGGACGAGTTGATCGGAATCGTCGTAATCGTAACCCAAACTACCATCGCTAAGCAGATTTCCGTTGAGGTCGTAAGTGTAGTTTACGTTGGCCGGTAAACTGAAATTCTCGGTGTAAGAAGTCGTCTGATTGGCCGCATTCTTAGCGGAGAAGGTCAGAGAGTTGTTGCCGTTGTTCAGCGTCAATCCATTCGTGGTGGCGAAGGTTGTGTCCACATACAACTCCACGCCCACGTCGTTCACCGTAACGCTTTGGGCGAGGCTGTTGACTGAACCGGCAACGGTAAGCGTTCCAATGCGCGTCGCACTGGTGAGTCGGTTGGCGTTGTCCACGCCAAAGTTCTGGGTCAGGGTGTGGTTGACACGGGTTTCGAGATTTCCCCCGGCGTCATAAGTGTAGCCAAAGTTCTCGTTCTTGCGCAGCGTTGTTCCGTTGGGCTCGTAAGCAATGGCGTTCGTAAGCTGGCCAATGCCGTCAAACAAATACTCCACGTGCGTGTTGTCTGCGCGCACAACGTTGGTGCGTAGGCCGGTGAGGTCATGGGTGTAACCGAAATAATCCAGTGCCGTACCGCCAGCGGTCCGGAGGGAGCGCTCCAGCAACTGGCCGGCGGGATCAAAGAAGTTGGTGATGACATTCCCTCCAGGCAAGTGGGTGGTAATCAAACGGCCTGCCGGCCCTGCGTAGTCGAAGGTGAAATGTGCCCGCGCCACCGCTCACCAGCCGGCCATTCAGCTACGTGCTCTCGGCCAATCAACCATCAACTGGCATTGCCCAACACCCGTGGCGTAAGGCCGCCGATTGACATTGGAACAGAACGCTGTTGCCGGTAGCCTCGTCCGGAGGCGCATGAAACAACTCGAACATTGGGTGCTCCGCATTGCCGATAACGATTTGACCTGGATCGGTTTCAACTGGATGCGGCCCGCCAAGGAACGCCGCATCGGCATCGGCTACATTTTGTTCAGCAGCTTCCTGTTGGCCTTGCCCGGCATCGTGGCGGGAGCGGCTTTGCTTTACGTGGTCCGGGGAGCGGTCGAACCCAGGGTGTGGCTGGCGTTGTTCAGCCTGGGGATGGCCATTGATTTATCATTGCACGCGTTGTTCGCCCATTATTGGAATCGCCGGGCCGCCAGCCTGCTGCAAACCAAAGCAGGCCGTTAAGCAGACTTTTGCCAGACCGCCAATTCTTCACGCACCTTTTCCAACGGGAGTCCCACCACGTTGCTGTAAGAGCCGGAGATTTCCGCCACCACGCGTTCGCCGAATTCCTGGATGCCGTAAGCGCCGGCCTTGTCCAGCGGATTCATCAACTGGAGGTATTCCTTGATCTGCGCCTCGGTCAACGGATGAAACCGCACGTCCGTCCATTCCGCGAACACTCGTTGTTTGTGACCGCGCAGGTGCAACAGGCAGACGCCGGTGATGACCGCGTGCGTCTTGCCTTGCAACTCGCTCAACATGCGGGCGGCATCCTGCGGATTCACGGGTTTGCCATACAAGCGCGCCTCACGGTCGAGATAAACCAGCGTGTCCGCGCCCAGCACCGTGGTGTCCGGAAATTTTTTGGCGACGGAGCGGGCTTTGCGATAGGCATTCACTTGCGCCATCTCCCAGGCGGTGAGTTGTTCGTCGTGAATCTCGGTCGCTTCGCCGGGCACGACTTCGAACTCGGCGAGGATCTGCCGCAACAACTCGACACGTCGGGGAGACGCGGAGGCCAGAATGAACGGCTTTGATTTCATTGCGCCTGACGCCATCACCATAATCCAACCACCGGAAGCCGCCAAAAACAACTTTCTTGTTTTTCCGGGGGCTGCGCCCAATCATACGCCTCCGATATTGCGCGCATGAACACGTCCATATTGAAGAGGCTCACGGCAACCATGAGCCTCTCCATTACCTTCTTGTTATTGGCCACGGCAATGGTCTGGTGGAGTGTCCGCACGAGTAACGAAGGCCTGCTGCTGAGCGCCGAGCTTTCCAATCAGAATTTGCGCATCCGGCTGGATGCAAGCCAGATTAGCGACGCGCTCCGCGCCTTGTTGCTCGACCCCAAAGGACCGAAAGATTCCGCCGAGCGCGACCGGCTCCGCGATGCCACCAAGGACCTCAAACAGGCCATCGAGGAACTTCAAAAGCAATACGAGGACGAACCACGCATCAGCCGGCCGCTCAATAGCCTTAAGCAATTTTTCGATCTGACGCTGGACCTGCATGTTCAGAAAGTACTCGAGTTAATGGCTACCGACCCGGCGGCGGCGCGCGACTTTTTCATCAAAACTCATCCGGAGATTTCCAAACAGCGAGACGGCCTGGTCCGGGAGCTCAACCGTTCGTTTGAAGAAGTGCGCAAAGGCACGGACGTGCGCGCCCAACTGATCAGCGGCGGCGGCATTGTGGTGCTCGTGATTCTCATTTTCATTGCGTTCTGGGTGCTACGCTCGGCCCAGGCGGCGGTGACGATTCCACTGGGTCAGCTGGTCGGAGTCATCGAGCGCATGCGCAATGGTGATTTCACCCAACGCGTCAGCCTGCAGCGCAAGGATGAGTTTGGTGTGTTGGGCGACGGCCTGAACCGGCTGGCCGACGACCTTTCCGTGTTGGTCGGCCAGGTGCAGCGCTCCGGCGTGCAGGTCAACATCACGGCCACCCAAATTGCTGCCACGGCCAAGGAACAGCAGAGCACCACGACCGAGATCGCTGCCACCACGGCCGAGATTGGCGCGACCTCCAAGCAAATCTCGGCCACCTCGCGCGAACTCGACAAGACGATGAACGAAGTCGGTGAAGTGGCGCGGGACACGGCGGAAGTTGCCGGCAGCGGGCAGACTTCAATTGCGCGCATGGAAAACACGATGCGCCAGATCATGGATGCCTCGGGCTCTATCTCGAGCAAGCTGGCGGTGCTCAACGAAAAGACCGGCAACATCAACACAGTGGTCACCACCATTACCAAGGTTGCCGACCAAACCAATCTGCTTTCCCTCAACGCCGCGATCGAAGCCGAAAAAGCGGGCGAATACGGTCTGGGGTTCGCGGTTGTCGCCATGGAAATTCGCCGGCTCGCGGACCAGACCGCGGTGGCCACGTACGACATTGAGCGCATGGTGAAGGAGATGCAATCCGCGGTGGCTGCGGGCGTGATGGGAATGGATAAATTTTCCGAGGAAGTGCGCCGCGGCGTGGATGAAATCCGCGAGGTCAGCACTCACCTGGCCCAGATTATTCATCAAGTACAGACGCTCACGCCACGTTTCTCCACGGTGAGCGAAGGCATGCATGCCCAGGCGACCGGCGCGCAACAGATCAGCGAGACTTTGACCCAATTGAGTGAGGCGGCGCATCAGACAGCCGACTCGCTTCGCCAATCCAACATTGCCATCGAGCAACTGAACGAAGCCGCGCGCGGCCTTCAGACCAGCGTGGCCCGTTTCAAGCTGGAGGCAAAATGAAGTTCACCCTCTCGCTCTCGCGGGCAGAGGGGCACGTGTGAGATCATGTTGTTCGTGCTTTTTCATCTGGGTAACGAACGCTACGCGCTGGAAGCCAACCGCGTGGTTGAAGTCGTTCCGTTGCTGGAGCTGAAACGCTTTCCGCAATCGCCGCCCGGCGTGGCCGGCATGTTCCTCTACCGGGGACGTCCCGTTCCGGCACTGGACCTCTGCGCCATCACCCTGGGTCGGCCCGCAACCGAGCATCTCAGCACGCGCATCATCATCGTCAACCATGGCGACTCCCCGGACCAGGAACAACTGGTGGGCCTGATCGCCGAACGGGCCACCGAGACGATTCGCCGCGAGCCGAAGGATTTTTCCGAGCCGCGCGTGCAACTCTCGACCGCTTCCTTTCTGGGCCCTGTGTTGACCGACGACAAAGGCGTGGTTCAACTCGTCTCCACTCAGAAGTTGTTGCAGGAAAATCTCCGCGGTTTGCTGCCGCAAATAACGAAGGAGGCCGGACATGCAACGCATTGAAGCGCTGTTACGCAAGGAAATCGGGCTCGATGCCGCCTCCATTGGTTCGTCGCTCATCGAACGGACCATTCGCCTGCGGATGAAACAACACGGCTTGAAACACGTTCAGGCCTACCGCGACTTGCTGGCGCACTCCGCTGCAGAACTGCGCGAACTGATTGAATCGGTGGTCGTCACGGAAACGTGGTTCTTCCGCGACCGCGAGCCGTTCAACGCCTTTGTTCACCTCGTCCAGACCGAATGGCTGCCGCGCCATCCCGTCGGTCCGCTGCGGGTACTCAGTGTCCCCTGCTCCTCCGGTGAAGAGCCGTATTCACTGGCGATGGCGCTGCTCGACGCCGGCGTCCCGGACACACGTTTCGTCATCGATGCGGTGGACATCTCAACCAACGCGCTGGCTCGAGCCGAAAAAGCCGTTTACGGAAAAAACTCTTTTCGCGGTCGCGACCTCGCTTTTCGGGATCGGCATTTTCGGCCGTGCCAGGACGGCATGGAATTGAATCCTTCCGTCCGCGCGACAGTCCGGTTTCATCGGGACAACATCCTTGACGACGGTTTTCTCGCGGGCGGCGCGCCGTATGACTTTGTTTTCTGCCGCAATCTCCTGATTTATTTCGATCGCTCGACCCAGGTCCTGGTGCTGGAGAAGCTTTATCGCCTGCTCGCCCGGGAGGGCGTCCTGTTTGTCGGGCCGGCGGAAATGCCATTGGCGACGGAAGGCGGGTTTGTCAGCGCGAACCTGCCATTGGCTTTTGCTTGCAGAAAGTTCAACGCTGAATCCACTCACTCGACAAAATCACACCATCGTAAAAGCACCCCGGCTCGTCACCCCGGTGAGAAATCGAGTTCCGGCAAAGCGAAACCAGTTCACTTCACGGACACGCTGCAGCGGCTGCCCGGTGCGGCACACGCGATCGACCATGTGCCGACCAATCTCGAGGTCGCCCGCCAACTGGCCGATGGTGGAAAAATTGAAGAAGCCGGCGCCATCTGTGAGGCCCACCTCGCCCGGAACGGAGCTTCCGCCGAAGCGTATTACCTGCTCGGCCTGATGAAGGATGCGGTTGACGACCCGGAAGCGATTACCTTTTACCGCAAGGCGCTGTATCTGGAACCAAACCACTATGAAGCCCTGGTGCACGCGGCCTTGTGGCTTGAGAAAGTGGGCGACGTCATCGGCGCGCGACCGTTCAAACGACGGGCCGAGCGCGCCCAGGTCAAGGAGTCGACTGGATCGTGAGCCTGCCCTCCACATTTTCGCCCCTAACGCCAACCAGCCTTCAGGTAGTGGGTCGCGGCGTTGTTGAGACCGAAGCCGAAAGTTGCTGGAGCAAAATTGGCGTCGAAGGCGATCAAACCTGCCCGGAATTGCGGACGCATGTGCATTGTCACAATTGTCCGGTTTATTCGGCGGCTGCCGTTCAGTTTCTGGACCGGCCGATTACCGCCGATTACCGCCGGGAATGGACTGCGCATTTCGCCCGGGAAAAAAGAATCGCCACTCCCGCAAAAACTTCCGCCGTCGTCTTTCGCATTGGCAACGAGTGGTTGTCCATGCCCACGCAAGCGTTTCAGGAAATTGCCGAGCGCCGCGCGCTGCACACCCTGCCCCATCGCCGCAACGGCGTGGTGATTGGCATCGTCAACGTCCGGGGCGAATTGCTCATCTGCGCGGCGCTGGACCGCTTGCTGGGATTGCAATCCGATACGCGCCCGAAGCGTTCCCGCGTCGTCTTCGACCGATTGTTGGTTGCGGATTGGTCGGGACAACGTTTCACCTTCCCGGTCGATGAAGTGTATGGCGTGCACCGGTTTCATCAGTTCGATTTGCGCGAACCACCGGCCACGGTGGCGCGCTCTGGAGTCAATTGCACCATGGGCGTTTTTCCGTGGCGCAATTTCACCGTCGGCTTTCTGGATCCCGACGCGCTGTTTACCGCGCTCAATGCCAAACTCTCGTGAAACGCCGCGCTCCAGTAAATCCTCGCAACCTGTCCATGCAGGAGCTTTTCCGCGTGGAAGCCGAGAATCAGACGGCTTTGCTCACAAGCGGCCTGCTGGAGCTGGAACGCGCGCCAGCCTCCGCCGAACAGCTCGAGCAACTCATGCGTGCCGCGCACTCCTTCAAAGGCGCGGCCCGCATTGTTGACCTCGCTCCCGGCGTCCAGGTGGCGCACGCGATGGAAGATTGTTTTGTTGCCGCCCAACACGGAGCCCTGGAGCTGAGCCGCCAACACATTGATGCCCTCCTGCGCGGAGTGGATTGGCTGGTCGAAATTGCCAGGCAGGATGAATCCACGCTGGCCGCCTGGCTCGAGCAGCGGGGAGCGGCGATGGAAACCTGGCTGCAGTTCATTCGCGAATTCACCCCGCCCCGCAGTTCCCTGCCCCTTCCTCAATCAACCGGCGCGCCCGCCCCAAGGGAAAAAGCAGTCGAGACTGCATTGGCAACATCGGAAGAGAGCGCTCCCGTTAAGCCCGCCATAAAGACGGAGGAGGCGGATCGATTCCTTCGCCTGACCGCGGAGAATCTCAACCGGCTCCTCGCGTTGGCGGGCGAGTCCCTGGTTGAATCGCGCTGGCTGCGGCCCTTCTCGGAATCCATGCAGCGGCTCAAACGCATGCAGGCCGAGATGGAGCACACCCTCGACAATCTCCGCCAATCGACCGACGTCGAGAAACTGCCCGACACGGCACGCACGCGCCTGGGCGAACTGTTCAAGCAATTCGCCGACACGCGCGCTTTCCTCAACGACCGGTTGCAGGAACTGGATTTGTACGACCGGCGCTCGGCCAATCTTTCGAACCGGCTTTATCTGGAGGTGCTGCGCACGCGCATGCGGCCGTTTGGCGATGGCGTGCATCGTTTCCCACGCATGGTGCGCGACCTCGCGCGTTCCCTGGGAAAGCAGGTGCGCCTGGAAATTGTCGGTGAAAACACGCAGGTGGATCGCGACATTCTCGACCGGCTGGAAGCGCCGCTGGCTCATCTCTTGCGCAATGCGGTGGATCACGGCTGTGAGTTTCCCGATGAGCGCATCCAGGCCGGCAAACCTCCTGAAGCCGTCATTCGTCTGGAAGCCCGCCACACCGCCGGCATGCTGCAGGTGGTGGTATCCGACGACGGCGCGGGACTCGATACCAACCGCGTCCGCGACGTGGTGACCCAAAAGAAACTCGCGACGCCGGCAATCGTCGACAAGTTGAGCGACAGCGAGCTGTTGCAATTTCTCTTTCTGCCGGGGTTCTCGCTCAAGGACACCGTCACGGAGATTTCCGGCCGTGGCGTGGGCCTGGACGTGGTGCAGAACATGGCGAAAAGCGTGCGTGGCAACGTGCGCGTCAGTGCCCAACCGGGACGGGGCATGCGTTTCCAAATGCAATTGCCCCTGACGCTTTCGGTCCTGCGCACCCTGTTGGTCGAGATTGGCGGTGAACCTTACGCATTTCCGCTGGCGCAGATTTCGAGCACACTCAAATTGCCGCGTGACCGGGTGGAAATGCTGGAAGGCCGGCATCACTTCCGCGCCGGCGACCAGCACATCGGTTTACTCTCGGCGCACCAGGTTTTTGAATGTCCCGAAATCAAAGTGCCGCAATTGGAACTGCCCATTGTGGTCCTCGGCGAACGCAACCAGCGATACGGCTTGTTGGTGGACCGCTTCCTCGGCGAACGCGAACTGGTCGTTCAACCGCTTGATCCCCGGCTCGGCAAAATCAAAGACATCAGCGCGGCTGCCTTGATGGAAGACGGCGCGCCCGTGCTGATTGTCGATGTTGACGACATGATCCTGTCGATCGAAAAGCTGATCAGCACGGGCGTCCTGGCCAATGTGGGACGCGCGGCGCTGGACGCGCCCGCGGCCCGCCGCAAGCGCGTGCTGGCCGTGGACGATTCGCTGACCGTTCGCGAACTCGAACGGAAGTTGCTGGAAAGCGCGGGTTACATCGCTGATGTCGCCGTGGATGGAATGGATGGCTGGAACGCCGTTCGAACCGGTCATTACGATCTCGTGATCACCGATGTGGACATGCCGCGCATGGACGGGATCGAATTGGCCACCTTGATCAAGAAGGATGCGCAACTCAAATCGCTGCCGGTGATGATCGTCTCCTACAAAGATCGCGAAGCCGACCGCCTGCGCGGGCTTGAAGCGGGGGCGGATTATTATTTGACCAAGGGAAGTTTTCATGACGAGACACTGTTGCACGCGGTGGTGGATTTGATTGGAGAACCGGACGCATGAGAATCGCCATCGTCAACGATGCTTTGCTGGCAGCGGAGGCGTTGCGTCGCGTGATCACACGCGCGGGGGTGCACGAAATCGCGTGGATCGCGCAGAATGGTGAGGAGGCGGTGGCGCGGTGCCAGCGGGACCGGCCGGACTTGATCCTGATGGATTTGTTCATGCCGCGAATGGATGGCGTGGAAGCGACCCGGCAGATCATGGCCACCAAACCCTGCGCCATCATCGTCGCCACCGGACAGGTGGAGGATCACACCGGGAAAGTTTTTGAAGCCATGGGAGCGGGAGCGCTGGATGCCGTGAGTGTTCCGGTCATGACGACGGATTCCGGAAACCTGGATGGCGCAAAAGAAGTCCTGGCAAAGATCGAGACGATTAATCGTTTGGTCGGCTCACCGAAAAAAAAGAAAGCCTCACCGCCGCCGGCCACCCCCGTTCGCGCCCCATCATCAGCCAGGGTGAATCTCGTTGCCATTGGTTCTTCGGCGGGCGGGCCGACGGCACTGACGACATTGCTGGCGGCGTTGCCCGCGGATTTTCCCGCCGCAATCGTCATTGTGCAGCACGTGGACAAGCAATTCACCGAAGGTCTCACGACGTGGTTTGCCACTCACACGAAGCTGCAGGTGCGCGTGGCTCAGGAGGGCGATTCGCTTCAACCTGGGGTGGTTTACCTCGCCGGTCGCGATGGGCACTTGATCTTATCAAGCCCGAGCCAACTGGGTTACGTGGCGCAACCGTCGGATTCTTCCTATTGCCCTTCCGTGGATGTCTTTTTCAAGAGTCTGGCCCGGAACTGGTCCGGGCGAGCGATAGGTGTCCTGTTAACCGGTATGGGCCGGGACGGGGCTGAGGGGCTGAAGGCGCTTCGTGAGGCCGGCCATTACACCATCGCCCAGGACAAACGCACCAGCGCCGTCTACGGCATGCCCAAAGCTGCTGCTGAATTGGACGCGGCCCGGGAAATTTTAGCACTGGACAAAATCGCTCCGCGGCTCACGAATATACTTCTAAGACAAACATGGCCGACGAACGCCCCAACTTGAACGTCCCGGACGACGACTCGCTGCCGGCGCAACAACCTCCCGAGTACCACGTCATGGTGCTCCTGGTGGACGACCAGGCCATGGTCTGCGAAGCCGTCCGGCGCGCCCTGGCGAGCGAACCGGACATTGATTTCCATTATTGCGCCGACGCGCGCGATGCCATGGCAGTGGCCACACAAATCCGGCCCACCGTCATTTTGCAGGACCTCGTCATGCCCGGCATCGACGGCTTGACGCTGGTGAATCAGTTCCGGGCGAACCCGGCGACGCGCGAAATTCCCATCATTGTCCTTTCGACCAACGAGAACCCGCAGGTCAAAGGCCAGGCGTTTGCGCTGGGCGCCAATGACTATCTGGTCAAACTGCCGGACCGCATCGAATTGATTGCGCGCATCCGCTACCACTCGCGCGCTTACCTGAACCAGCTGCAACGCGATGCGGCGTACCGCGCGTTGCGCGAAAGCCAGCAACAGCTCATCAACGGCAACGCGCAATTGATCGCGCTGAACCAAAAGCTCGAGGAAGCCACCATCGCCAAGTCCGCGTTCCTGGCCAACATGAGCCACGAGATTCGCACTCCGATGAACGGTGTCATCGGCATGATTGCGCTGCTGTTTGACACCGAATTGACCGATGAACAGCGCGAATACGTCGAAGGCGTCCGTGGCAGTGCCGATGCGCTGTTGACCATCATCAACGACATCCTGGATTTCTCCAAGATCGAAGCCGGCAAGCTGGAGCTGGAACATCACCCCTTCGAGCTGCACACCTGCATCGAGGAAGCACTGGATTTGCTGTCCACCAAGGCCGCCGAAAAGAAGCTCGACCTCACTTACAGCGTCGAGGATTCCATTCCGAAAATTCTGGTCAGTGACGTTATCCGGCTGCGCCAGGTGCTCGTGAACCTGGTGGGCAATGCCGTCAAGTTCACTCCGGCGGGCGAAGTGGTCGTGGAAGTCACGCCCGCGGCGCACGGTCACCGCATGATCGAACCCGGCCACGAACAGGGCACGGATTATCACGGGCATCCCGAGCAATGGCTGTTGCATTTCAGTGTGCGGGACACGGGCATTGGAATTCCTTTGGACAAGCAACACCGCCTGTTCAAATCCTTTCAGCAGGTGGACGCGTCCACAACCCGGCACTTCGGCGGAACGGGTCTTGGCCTGGCCATCAGCAAGCGCCTCGTGGAATTGATGGGCGGTCGGATCTGGGTGGACAGTGATGCCGGCAAAGGCGCGACGTTTCACTTCACCATCCTGGTGCGCGGCGCCGCGGCCACGTCGCCTCCGGCCTGGCAATCGCCGCAACCACAACTCGCCGGCAAACGCATTCTGCTGGTGGAAGACGGCGCCAGTGCCCGACGCATTTTGCAATATCGCCTCGAGCAATGGGGCGTGACCGTTGCGACCGCCACCAACGGTCGCGAAGCCCTCGCGCTGTTGGAGCAAAGCGCACCCTTCAACGCCGCCATCATTGACTTGCAATTACCCGACCCGGATGGCTTCACCGTGGCGCGTGACTTTCGCCGCCAATCGTACGGCCGATTTCTCCCGCTGCTGCTGCTGTCTTCCGTCCGGCTGCGGTCCGACGACTTCCGGGCCGCGGACTTGCAAATCTCGTCGTTCGTCCACAAGCCCGTTCGTCCGTCTCAACTGCTCGACGCCCTTTGTCGCGCTTTCAACGTGCAGGTGCAACGCGACAAGAAATCTCCACCCACGCCGGGCCTGGATTCCGATTTTGCCCGCCGTTTGCCGCTGCGCGTCCTGCTGGCAGACGATAATCCCATCAATCAAAAAGTCGGGGTCAGCGTGCTCCACAAACTCGGTTACCGGTCCGATCTGGCCAGCAACGGACTGGAGGTCATCAAAGCACTCGAAGCCAAGCCCTACGACGTGTTGTTCCTGGACGTGCAAATGCCGGAGATGGACGGGTTGGAATGCGCCCGCCAGATTTGTCATCGTTGGACGCGCGACAAACGCCCGGTGATTATTGCCATGACGGGCAACGCGCTGATGGGTGATCGCGAGCGCTGTCTTGCCGCGGGCATGGACGACTATATTTCCAAACCGGTGCGCATCGCTGATCTGCAAACCACATTGGAGCGTTGGGGACCGACCAAAATGCTCAAACACGATACCGCCTATTTCCTGCGCCATCCGCAGTCACTCTCACCAGGTCTGCTCGATGAGGCCATTATTGGCGACCTTCGGGAAATGCCGCCCACCAATGGGGTCAGCATGTTGCGTGAGTTGATCGATATGTTCCTGGAAAGCGCTCCGACGCGCGTGACGCAAATCGCCCAATCCGTGGACGACCCCAAGAAGCTCGCGTTCCATGCGCATGCGCTCAAAAGCATGTCGCTCAATCTTGGCTGCAAACGTATCGTTGAACTGACCCAGGAGCTGGAGAATCTCGGCAACGCGGGCCAATCGCAGGGAGCGCTGGCGATCGTTCAGGAGTTGGAAACGGTCTTCACCCAAACCAAGGTTCAGTTACTGGTGCTACGAGACGAATCCAAACAGCCGCAGCAATCTCAACCTTAACGTTGGATTCCTGATCTTCCATCCGAGGCCAGGAAGTGCGTGCTGGAAAACTTCCCTCCAACTTCCCGATTGGTTGCCCGTCGCCGGCTGCTTAAGCTGTGCGCATGTTAATTCGTCCTCGGCATCTTTCCCCAGGCGATACGCTTGGCATTGTGGCGCCGGCCAGTGCGCCGCCTGACCCGGCAGCCATTGATCGCGGTGTGGCCGCGTTGGAGAAACTGGGTTACCGGGTCAAACTCGCTTCCAATGTGCGCAAGCGTCTTGGCTTTCTTGCGGGAACCGACCAAGAGCGCGCGGAGGATCTCATGGAGATGTTCGCCGATCGGGAGGTGAAGGCGATCCTGTGCGTCCGCGGGGGCTATGGCACGCCGCGCTTGCTTCCGTTGCTGGA
>DASUGI010000203.1:0-10340 GCA_036274115.1 Verrucomicrobiia bacterium | reverse complement strand
GAACGCGCCGCGCTGGAGGAAGTGCGCCGCCGCCAATCCGAATTTCAAACGGGTCGCGGTGAGATGATTCAAAATCTGACCCGCGGGCTCGGCCTGCTTGAGGAAGCCGAGTTCAGCGCGCGTCGTGAAGCCGAGCAGATGGCCAAGTCGATCGGTGAGTTGCGCGATGCGCTAAACAAAGTGCAGTCCATTCACGAAGAAGGTTGGACCAAGGACAATTTCAACATCGAACTCACGCGCGCTTTGACGACCCTGGAGAATGCCCGGCTTGAATGGAATAGTGCGCGCTTGAAATATCCGGTCCTTTCCGGCGAAGCACTTGAGCGCAATGCCTCCCCCGGGGCGCCGCCCGTTGCCGAGCCGCTGGTAACGCCACGGAGCTTTGGTGAGCTGTGCAAGATGGGGCTCGCTTTTACCTGGCCCCTGGCGCTGATCGCCTTGCTGGCGTTGGGTCTGATGGTCGCCATTTTGTTGCGTCAATAATCCGCCCGCGCGTCGCGCGGGAGCGAATCATTCATGGGTTGGCTGAAGAAAAAACCAGATCCCGTTTCGGAACGCGCCGAGGCGCTGAATTCCGAAATCGCCGCGCTCGAAGCGCAAATCAGGCAGCTCGATGATCAGTTGCATCGGGGGCCGGAGCATCCGCGCTTGCGTTCGACGGCCGTGCCGCACGGGATGACGATCAGCCATAATCAGAGCCATACCTTCACCGCCACCGAAACGGACCGTCAGGAAAGTGGACCCATCCGGACGGAACCCGTGTTTGAAGAAATCAATCAGGACCGCCTCACCGCCCGACCATTGGAAGTCAACAATGCTCCCGAGATGTTCAACGATCTCGGGGTACGCAAATACGACCTGCCGGGGTTGCTGCGCCGCATCCGAGAGTTCTTCCACGGACCCAACACCAGCAATCCCAAGCTGGTCAGCTATCTGGCCGCCGGTGGCGTGCAGGGACTGCGGCCTTTGCGAAAGGAACGGCGCGTGGCACGCAACCGCTTCATCCTTTTCTCGGTGCTGTTGTTCGTGGTGCTTTTCGGCACGCTTTGGTGGTTTCTTCGCATCCCTTGACGGCCATCATGTCCGCACTGTCGCGCGCTCCGTGGATTTGCCTTCCCCTCGCAACCGAGCTGGGAGAATTCCAGGCAGGCTACTCGGATGCGGGACTCGCCGCACTGCACTTTCCCTCAGACAAAACCGTCTCGACCCTGGCTGAGCCCGCGTCAGCCCCCGCCCGGATTCAACAGTGGCATCGTGTGACGACCGAGGCGGTGACTGAGATTCTGGCCGGGCGAAAGCCCAAAGCACTTCCTCCTTTTGATCTGTCGCGGGGGACGGAATTTCAGCAACGCGTCTGGCGCGCGATGACCAGGATCCCTTTGGGCCGGACCCGCACTTACGGTGAACTCGCCAGCGCAATCGGCAAACCGAAGGCGGTTCGCGCGGTGGGTGGCGCTTGCGGCGCAAATCCCATTCCCGTTCTCGTTCCTTGTCACCGTGTGCTTGCGGCGAAGCACAAAATTGGCGGCTTCTCTGGAGGGCTGGAGCGCAAGTTCGAACTGTTGAAGCGCGAGGGCGTCAGTCTGATTTAGCCCGCACCGCCGGCGCGGCTCAGGGGCCGCTTAGAGCAACGGGCCGGTGAAACACAAACCGGTTTGTCGCATCACACCGGCGTTCCGCCCGGATCCGCTCTCTCCACGCGTTCAATGTATCTCCGCGTGGCAGCAGGCAGCTCGTGCCAGATTTTCCAGGCGATGAGGGTGCCGATGAGCGCAAACGGCATCAGGAACACGGGCCACCAAAGCCAACTGCGCCCGCTTAGCTCGCTCAAGCTTAACGCCACGCCCGTCACCGACTGGATTTTGTGTTCCTGTGGGGTGAGAAAGCCAATGCCAATCGACTGAATCGTGCTCCCCAGATAAACGAAGCCATCTACAATGCCCGAGCACGTCGCGGTCGCTTTGCGTCCGCCGAAATCCGCCGCGGCGGTGCCGGACATCAAGGAGTGCACTCCAATCACGGCCATTGAAATCAGCAGTGCCGCGAGTGCCACGACCACTGGCGAACGAAACAGAGACACACTCATCGTCACGGTGAGCAAAAACATCAATCCGCACAACAACGCCGCCGGCGGACCGCGCCGCGACTGGAAAAACTTGTCGGACATCAATCCCCCCATGAACCCGCCCACAATACCGAAGATGCAAAGCAGGAAACCCCAGTTCTTCTGGAAATATTCCGCACCCGGTTGCGGAATCTCCGCGGTAAAGATGGTATACCATTGAATGATGCCGTTGCGCATCACGCCCGAGGTCAGCTCGATGGCAGCAATCAACAGCATGAGGGGGCTCGTGAACACTTTCTTCAGCAAATCCAGCGTCGTCAGTTTCACATGCATTTCCCCGGAAGACGCATCGTGCGTATCGAAATGCGCAAAGCCTGCTTCCTCGGGCGTATCACGAATCAGCCACCAGTCCAGCAAAGCCCAGAACAACATGATGGCCGCCGGAATGAAGAAGACGGCCCAGGTTGCATCCAGTGGCTTTCCCTCGATGGCAAAAACCCCCCGGACGAAACGATGCAGCCAGCCGCCTTCACCGGTCGGAGTGAACCTGGTCATCTCCACGATGGCGCGTCCCCAATCGAACGCGAAGTATACACCGAAGGAAATGAGTGTTCCAAAGATGGCCCCAAACACACCGCGTTCGCGCACGTGAAACCAATAGGCCTTCACCTTGATGATTGAGACCGCGCCGTAACTTTGAAAATACATGTTTAAGGCGTAAATCACCGAATAGGGGAGGACGAGGTTCATCTTCAACTGATCCGTCACCACCAGGTAGGTCAATACGCCCATCAGAATATTGGCCAACGAAGAGCCAACCGCGGCGATGATGATGCCCAGCTTGCCGCCAATTTTATCAACCAACGGCCCATTGACGAGAAACGAGAAGGCATACACGAACGTGCCCGCCCCAAAAATGATTCCGAAATCCTCCTTCGTCATCAGCGTCCCGAGCGCGTTCTTTGAAACCTGAAGATTGTAGCGGCCCATGTAGAGAAACGCGTAGGTCATCCCCAGGGGAAACCAGTTGATGAATCGTCGCGTCAAAAACCAGCCGCCGTGCTGCAGGGGATTGTTATAAAAATAAAGCCCGATGATGGCCAGCAAGCAGGCAACGACGAAGTAAAGTTCCATGCAATTCTTCCGGGACTGTTCGGCGCAAACAGCCCCGACCAAACCAAACTCCGTCAAGCCGGCGGCATTTCAGCGCGCGTCAGCTAAACAAACGCCGCGATGCGGGTCAAACCTTCCTTCTTAAACCCCACGTCTTACTCACCACTCCCGTCTTCGCCGAAATTCGCGCCGACATGCCGACAGACTCCGCGCTTGGTTGCCGCAACGAAGTCCAACAAAAGTTTAGTGCGCGCCCCGGTGAACTTTTCTCGGGCTTCGGTGACGGCCTGACGCAGATTGGTCCCACTCCGGAAAAGAAGGTGGTAAGCCTTTTTCAGCTCGAGCCGCTCTTCTGCGGTAAAACCCGCCCGCCGCAGTCCGACAATATTCAGCCCGCACATCAGGTTGATGCCATGTCGCGCCGTCACATACGGCGGCAAATCCTGGCTTAAGGCGCTCCCGCCCTGGGTCATGCTCAACGCGCCCACACGAAGGAATTGATGCACCACAACGCACGCCGAGAGCACCGCCCGCTCCTGCACCGTCACATGGCCGCCCAACGCCGAGCAGTTGGCCATAATGACGTGATCCCCCACAGTGCAATCGTGTCCCACGTGCGCACCCGCCATTATCAGGATGTGCGAGCCCAGCACCGTAACCCCTTCCATCGTCGTGGAACAATTCACAGTCACATGTTCGCGGAACGTGTTGTCATCCCCGATCCGCAGCCGCGTCGGGTCGCCCTTGTATTTCAAGTCCTGCGGTGGTCCACCAATAACGCAGCCCGAGTGGAACTTGTTCCGCGCGCCAATAACCGTCCGGCCCGTCAGATAAACATTGGGGCCGACAACACAATCCCGACCCAACTCCACGCCGCCGTCAATTACGGCATGGGGCCCTACCTGCACGCCGTCCCCTATCTTCGCATCGGGATGCACTATTGCTGTTGGATGAATCATAAAGAAACGAAGTCAGAGTGACGACAAAAGCACCCGCGTGAAAAGCCGGAAAAGCTCCGACATTCGTCAGTTATTTCTCGTGCCCGGAGGGCCACCAGTGTTCGTGCGCTTTCACGTCATGCCCGAAATCCGCCGCCATCAAAGTGTCACACCAATCCCGCTTCGCCTGCTCGACCTCGCGCCGGAGTTGCTCCAGGTCACCGCCCGAAAGCTTGAGGACCGCAAAGCGCACGCGCTCCAATCCCAAGCTGTCCATTCGCTCACGGGAGGGCAGGTTGTCCGCGCATTCAACCTCCAGTAATGCCCGCGCTGCGTCCCGGCGCTTCGGGACGAACAGCATTTCGACGCGCGCCCAGGTGTCAGGACTCAGCGGCACCATGGCTCACGAATAAAAGTATCCCAATTCGCGCAACGACGCATAATCCTTGGTCCGCTCCGCCGTCGCGCGGCCAATGATGACGTGGTCCAGCACATCGATCTTGAGCAACTGCCCGGCGCGAATCAGGTCGCGCGTCACCTTGATGTCCGCCTCACTGGGCGTCGGATCACCACTCGGATGATTGTGCGCCAGCACAAGGGCCGAGGCATTGGCGGAGATGGCGCACTTGAAAACCTCGCGGGAATGTACCAGCAACGTGTCCAGCGTGCCGTTGGTAATTTCCTCCACGCGAATCAACCGCCGCCGCGTGTTCAATAACAGCACCTGCAACGTCTCAACGTTTTTCACCAGATTCCGCGCCCGTAACAGCCGCACGACGTTCTCCGGGGTGTCCAGCACGGGTGATTCCTCCTGCAACTCCGTCGCCATCTTGTGCGCCAGCGCAAAGGCCGCCACCAGGGTTACTGCCTTGTCGCGACCGATTCCCTTGACCTTGCACAAATCACTCACCGTCGCCCGCGCCAGGGCGTGCAGCGAGCCGAACCGGGTCAGTAGTTGTCGGCCGATCTCAACGGCGTTCATGCCCTGGAGACCTGTGCGCAGCAGAATCGCGATCAACTCCGCATTACTCAACGCGTCCGCCCCGCGCGCCGCCAATCGTTCCCGCGGACGCTCATTCGCTGGCTGATCCTTGATCTTGAGCGCGGTGGACATGCGGATGGTTTAACCACGATTGCCTCGCTTTGTCACTTTCCTCTTACTCACAATTTTGCCCTCACTCCCTTTCAGCGGCAGCTACATTCCCGGGCAATTTGCAGTATTGGGCGTCGCTTTAATTGCGTTCTGCCTTTGCTTCCATGTGCGCGCGGCGCGACCCGCCCACGGCACGGCCAAAGCTATTTGACCTCTTAGGAAAGACTTGTTCGCGCAGAACAAGAGAAGGAGCGTCCGGCGCATGAAACGTCGGGGTTGTAACTCCGAGCACCGCCCGCTCCTTCTGACAACGAACAACATTATGAAAACTCGATTATTCGAAGCGGCACGCAAGCTGGCGCTGGCGGGCACGGTCGGCGTCGCGCTGAGTGCCTTGCCCCTGTCGGCCCAAAATGACACCACCTCCAGCGAACGGGATCGTTCGGCCACCGGCGGCACCGGTAACTACGGTTCTTCTGCCGATTACAGCCCCGGCAGCAATTGGGGTTGGATTGGCATTTTGGGCTTGGCGGGCCTGTTGGGTCTCCGGGGTGCGTCCCGGACCAATTACGACGACTACCGCACGCGTCCTGGCCCTGCATAGCAGAAGCACATAAAGACAACAAACTCAGGATGCTTAAGTGTCCTGAGTTTTTTTCTTTTTCTGGCTCAATCGACTTGGCTTAAGGCCGGCAAGGCAGAACGAACCCCGGCTCGACAGGGTCACAAACCGCCCGAGTGGAGGTAAACACCTACTGCGACATAATCAAGCCGCCGGGTAATTTGCCGATGTGAGAACAGGTGCCTCGTTTCCGATTTCTGATTATGCCGAGCGCCGGATGGAGAATCCCGCTTACCAGGCATTTCAATTTTTGCATTGGGCGTTCGTTATCGCCCCGGTCATCGCCGGTATCGACAAGTTCTTGATGCGGCTTGCGAACTGGACGCAATATTTGTGGGCACCACTGGGTGAACTCCTTGGGGGCGCGCAGCGGTTTATGCAAATCGTCGGGGTGGTGGAAATCGCGGCAGGAGTCCTGGTAGCGTTCAAACCGAAGTGGGGCGGTTACGTGGTGGCGCTGTGGTTGGTCGGCATCATTGTGAATCTTCTGCTACAGGGAAATTATCTCGATATTGCCTTGAGGGACCTGGGACTGGCCCTGGCTGCATTTGCCATGGCGCGGCTGGCAAATCAGTTTGAAGCCCATAGGGGCACACCCGTCGACTGAAGCAGAGGTAGCACGGCTCGCGCTGTGGACGCTCCGTCCGGGTAGGAGCGGGCGGAGACAAACGGAGTGAACAAACGGGATCACTGCTGTTCGCGGCGCGAGCCGTGCTACCGGGCAAAAGCATGCAACGAGTCACGTGCTCTTCCTTGCCGCCCCAGGATCAAGTTGTCTTAAATCGCTTGCTCCCTCTCAGGTCGTTTCTCACCTTGGTTGCCTATGAAGTCAGTGGCGATCATAGGCGCGGGCATCACGGGGCTGACGGCGGCGTTTTACCTCAAGCGCAAGGGGCTTGCGGTGACGGTGTATGAAGCCAGCGGACGTGTTGGCGGCGTGATCCAATCCATTCGCAAGGACGGCTACCTTGCTGAATTTGGCCCGAACACGCTGCTGGAAACGTCGCCAAAGATTGCTCAACTCATCCGGGATGCGGGGCTGCAATCGCGCCGGCTGGACCCCGACCCGAAAGCGGAGGCGCGTTATGTGGTGCGCTACGGCCGGCCCATTTCCATGCCAAGCGCGCCGCTGAAATTTTTCACCACGGATTTGTTTACCTGGAAAGCCAAGCTCGCGGTGCTGCGCGAGCCGTTCATCAAGCCGCGCCGCGATGGCGTGGAGGAAAGCATCGGGCAATTCGTCGTGCGCCGGTTCAATCAGGAGTTTCTCGACCACGCCATTGACGCGCTCGTAGCGGGCATTTACGCGGGCGATCCCAACAAATTGTCAGTCGTGCACGCGTTCCCGAAGCTCAAGGCGCTGGAGGACAATTATGGTTCGATGATCAAAGGCCAGATTCTCGGAGCGCGCGAACGCAAGAAGCGTGGCGAGGTGGCGAAAGATCGCGCGCCGAAATTCTCGTTTGATGAAGGGTTGCAGGTTCTGCCAGATACAATCGCTGCGCAACTGGGCGAGGCCGTGAAGCTGAATTGTGCAGTGACGAAGCTGGAACAAACGGCGGATGGCTGGCGGGTGATTTCCTCGGCCGGAGAACACGAGCACAGCGCGATAATTTTTTGCGGCACGGCGAATCGGTTGGCGGAACTGGAACTTCGTAGGACAGGCGTTGCGCCTGTCTCAAACTTGAAAGGTGAAGATGGAGACAGGCGCGACGCCTGTCCCACGCTGAAGTCGCTTTCCGAAATCCGCTATCCACCCGTGGCCAGCGTGGTCTTGGGTTTCCGGCGCGAGGATGTCGCACACGATTGCTGCGGCTTCGGCATGTTGATTCCGAAGATCGAGGGTTTTAAAATTCTCGGCACGATTTTCTCCTCGGCTCTGTTCCCGAATCGTGCTCCCGCCGGGCATCACACGCTCACTACCTACGTCGGTGGCGAGCGATATCCTGATCTTGCGCTGCTGCCCGAGGATAAACTCGTGGAACTCGTTTGTGCCGATCTGAAGACGTTGCTGGGTGTGCGGGGTCATCCCACCTTCCGGCACGTCGTCGTGTATCCCCGCGCCATTCCGCAATACAACGTCGGCTATGGCCGCTTCAAGGAGTTGATGAATCAGGTCGAGCAACACGCCCCCGGTTTCTTTCTCGCCGGCCATTATCGTGACGGCGTTTCCCTGAGCGATTCCATCATTTCTGGAATAAATGTCGCGGAGCGGGTTTCGTTGTTTGACGCCTACACAGGCAGGGCTTGATTTCCTCCAGACTGCTGCCACGAGCCACTTGTCATTTCCCATGGGGCGTGTTAGACCAGTCCCGCAATCCCGGGCCGATCATGCCGCCCTGTGAACAAACCTCGGTTGTCCACGCCAACCATCTTTTCGCCACCACGCAATGGAGCGCGGTCTTTATGGCGAATGGAGATTCTTCGCCCACAGCGTCTCAGGCACGGGAGCAGTTGTGCCTGAAGTACTGGTATCCGCTTTACGCTTATGTGCGGCGACACGGGCACCAGGTTGAGGATGCGCAAGACTTGACCCAGGAATTTTTCGCCCGCTTGTTGAAACATAATTACCTGCGCTTGGCGGATCGCAGTCGCGGTCGCTTTCGTACTTTCCTGCTCACCTCACTCAAACACTTCCTCATCAATGAATGGACGAAAGCCAATCGGGAGAAGCGCGGCAGCGGACAGAAACTCATCTCTTTGGATGAGGAAATGGCAGAGTCCCGCTTTAACGCCGAACCTGCCATCGAGCAATCGCCGGATACACTTTACGATCGCGGCTGGGCCGACACCTTGTGGAACCAGGCATTGGCGGCCTTGCAGGCGGAGTTCGCGCAATCGGGCAAGTTGACGATATTCCAACGATTGAAAGGCGTCGTTCTCGGAGGCGGCGATACCGTGTCTTACAGCCAGCTTGCCCACGAACTGGGTATGACCGAGGGGACTTTGCGCGTAGCGATCCACCGTCTCCGCGAGCGTTTCAATGAACTACTCCGTGCTGAGGTGGCGCAGACCGTCTCCACTCCCGCGGAAGTGAACGAAGAGTTACGCTACCTGGTCACGGTTATCCGCGACACCCAACGAGCCGTCGGTAACAACGCCCCGGAAAAGTTGTAGTAAACCGGCAGCGACCAAGTTCATGTCTGATACCAGTCAGTTGCAACGGTGCGACAAGTGCGGTGCCGTGTTGAGCGGTTACGCGGCGGACCGGCTTTGCGCGGCCTGCCTGCTGGAAAGTGCGATTGTCGAACCCAAAACCTCGGGCGACGATCGCGGATCCATCAAACCGCTGCTGGCGTTCAATGATTACGAGGTATTGGAGGAGATTGCACGTGGCGGAATGGGGGTGGTTTACCGCGCGAGGCAAATCAGCCTCAACCGCCCAGTGGCGCTCAAGATGATCCTGGGCGGACATCTGGCCAACGCCGCTGAAGTCCAACGCTTCCGCTCCGAGGCCGAAACCGCCGCGCAACTGCAGCACCCCAACATCGTCGCCATCCATGAAGTCGGCGAGCACGCCGGCCAGCCGTTCTTCTCAATGGACCTCGTCGAAGGCCGGAACCTCGCGCAGCTGGTTCGGGACGAGCCATTGCCCTCGCGAAAAGCCGCCGAGTATCTCAAGACGATCGCCGAGGCAGTGCAATACGCTCACTCGCGCGGTGTGCTGCATCGCGATCTCAAGCCTTCGAACATCCTGATTGACGAGAACGACCAACCCCGCATCACGGACTTCGGGTTGGCAAAACGGCTGACTGACTCTCAACCCTCAACCAACGACGCTCAACTCACCCAGACTGGCCAGATGCTCGGTTCACCCAGCTTTATTCCCCCGGAACAGGCGGCAGGCCAAAAGGACGCGATCGGTCCGGCCAGTGATGTGTATTCGCTCGGTGCAATCCTCTATCATCTGCTAACAGGGCGTCCGCCGTTCCTGGCGGAGACGTTGCCGCAAACTCTGAGAATGGTCGCGGAGCAGGAGCCGGTTTCACCGCGCCTGCTGAACGCAAGTGTGCCAAGCGACCTCGAAACGATTTGCCTGAAGTGCTTGGAGAAGGATCCACAGCGACGCTACGCAGGTGCGCGGGCACTGGCCGATGAATTGGAACGATTCCTCCGTGACGAACCCATCCACGCGCGCCCGCTTGGCTTCGTCCGGAAAGTTCACCGATGGTGTCTTCGCAACAAGGCTTTGGCGGCGACTGGCACGGCGGTGATCGCGCTGTTGCTCATTGTCGCGATTGGTTCACCCATCGCCGCGATCCGCATCAATCGCGAACGGCAGCAAGCCGAGGCCAACGGAACGAGGGCCAAAATCGAGGCTGCCAAAAGCCGGCAGGTTGCCCGGTTTCTCCAGGATATGCTGCTGGCCGCCGGGCCGAGCGTAGCCCGGGGCCGGGATGCCACTGTCCTGCGTGAAATGCTGGAAAAGGCTTCCACACGCGCGGGCTCGGAAATCAAAGACCAGCCCGAGGTCCAAGGCGACATCTTCTATATCATTGGCAACGCCTG
>DASUGI010000202.1:0-3882 GCA_036274115.1 Verrucomicrobiia bacterium | reverse complement strand
GCAAGCGATTGGCGACCTCTCGCACCCAATCCCAACCGCCCCTCACGGGTCAGCATCAAAGTATTTGGTCAATCCGTAGGTGCGTTCGTTGAAGCGTTGCATCCGGTCCAGCAAGTCGGGGTACGGATCGTAGCGGTTGCTAACCACACCCTTGTTTGAATCCACGTTGGAAGGGTCGGGGTTTGAGTCCGGATCGTTGTCCGCATATTTGAACCAATGCCATCCGACGCACACCTTCGACTCCAGCAGAGTGAGCACGAAATTCTCGTAGAACCGTCCACGATCAACTTGCGTGCGCACCACCCAACCGGCGCCCGTGTTGTTGGGCATGCCGCTGTCTTCACCTTTCACGTAGAATTCTGTGATGATGACGGGGCGACCGGATTCCTGTTCCCACATGCGAATGCGTTCCATATCCGGCGTCCACTGACTGTAGTGGTTGACCGAAATCACATCCACGTGCGGGCCAATGGCGCGGAAGATTTCCGGTCGGTCCTTGTCCGACGAAAACAAACGCGAACCCAGATAGAGATGATTGGGATCGCGCAACTTGATGGCCTGGTTCACGACGCTGTAGTAACGCGCCCACACATGACCCAGAAAATCATTGCGATCCTGCGTCGTCACCTGGCTGATGGTGGCGTCCGGCCCGTAGCGCTCGCGCAACCAACGCCAGGCCTCTTCATAACTGGCATTCCCGGGCGACAATTCCAGCCACGTGGTCAGCATGGAAGCCGGGAAATTCAGTTCGTTATCCGAGAAATAGCCGAGCAGGTACGGATCGCTTTGCGTGCTGGCAAATGACTGGGCATAGTTCTGGCAGAATGGCGCGAAGGTGGGATCAAACACCTGCGGATAACCCGGATTGCCATTCGTGTTGCTGTAGGTGGAAAGGAAGTTTTTAATGATGGTGTAAACCAGTGGGCCGGGCGCTGCACGCAACCGCGAAGTGTCCGACCACGCTCCCGCACCATTAAACCCGCTGCGACGCAGCAGGGTGGTGCTGGCCACGGCCCAATTGTTCGCGTTGCCAAACTTTGCGGTTAATGCCGCGCTGCCGCCGGGCGAATCCACGGTGGACACCACGGCCACGCCCTGATGCAGGAAGAGATAACCCTGCGGATCGACGAGCCACCAACGGTCCTTGATTTTGCGCGGATGAAAAAATCCGGTGGCGTTCGTCTGAAACGCCAGCCAGCCGCCATAGCGGGACGTTGGGCCATCGGTCACGCGGTTGATGTCACCCGGCATCTGGTCGAGCGTGCGCGTGGGATAAAACTTCCACGTTCCGGTCGGAGTGGTCGCGGCTTCCACCAGGATGGGTTCGCGTTCCAATTCGCGCACTCGCAAGTAAACCGCGTTGGCTCCCACATAAGACGGCACGGGACGTGGAGTGTAGTGCCCGCGGACGGTAATATCATCGAACTCCAGGCTGCTGATTGGTGAGGGCGAAAAAATCGGCAGGGTAAAACGCACCACCTGCCCCGCCGTGAGATTCTGCAGGCTGCTGATTCCGGCGAGATTGACCGAGTGCGCCTCCCACGTGAAGCGGACAGTGTTGACCAGCGTGGCGGATTGCACCAATTGGTTCGTGCTGGTGGGCGTGGTGACGTAAACCCCGTAGCCACGCGGTGTCGAAGAGCCGCCGCGCGCGGCGTTGAAACTGAGACTGGTCAGGTCCAGGTCGGTTATGTTCGTGCCCACGGTGAGATCGAAGGTGAAAAGACTCTGATTTGCCATCGCGCTCGGCACGTCGGGCGTGGTTGAAACGAAATTGGCCAGCACTGCCGGTGAGGTGGGATACCCGCTGAAGGTCACATCAAACTGCGCCAGTCCCGCGCCGGGTGTCAGGCTGCCGCCGCTCGCGACGCCGATGACATCCCGAACCTGCGGACTCAGTTGTCCCATCTGGTATTGAAGCAGAATCGAATTGGTGGGCATGCCGGGATCACGCGTGCTGAAACTGGCGCTGGTGATGGCGCCGAGCCCGGCGGGAATGTTCGTGGGGAAGCGATCCCATTGTTGGAGGTCCACGGAGTATTCCACCGCGTAGAGGCTCCCGGTCCGCGAATTCCAGGTCAGACTGACCGAGTCGTTCAACCGTTGAACGTCCGTAATCACCAGCGGCGCGAGCAGGCTCTGATTCGTTCTGAGTTGCACTGTGCCGTGCAAAGTCACGTTGTCGATTTCGACGGATTGAACGGATTCCGCGGTCCAGAACGGAATCTTCACCCTCAGCACATCCCCGGCGCGGAGGCCTTGCAAACCCGGCACGCCCGAGAGGTCGATCGTTTGCGGGCTCCAAACAAAACGTTCCGTGGGAATGTAAGTCGAAGGTTTTACCGGGACATCCACGGCCGTCGGCGTGGTGATGAACACGCCGTAGCCGCGATTGGTATTCGCCCCGCCGCGCGCCACATCGAACGTGAGGTTTTGCAGATTGAGCGAACCCACTTCCGCGCCGACGCGGACATCGAAGTAAACCAGGCAATTCGCGGCCAGGGCAGCCGTGGCGTTGCCCAGCGGCAACACTCCTGCGGAAGGATTGACCACGCAAACTGGTACCGACGGGTAAGCCAGGTTGGACGGCAGAATAAAATTTCCGACGCCACTTCCAACCTGCAGCGCACCGCCCTCCAGAGCCTGCACCGGGTCCTGAACCTCCGGCGTGGCCTGGGTCATCTCGTACTTCAGCAACACCGCCCCATCAACGCGCAACGCGAGACCGAGCAGCGCCACGCCGGCCAGAGTGGGTTTCAATGAACGAATAAGTGAATCAGTGAATGTCATGAGTTTCTTACAGACTCGTTAAAACTCACCAATTCACTAATTCACTGAATCACTAAATCACCGATTACTGCTGCTTGATGCGCAGGAACAATTTGTCCGCGCCCACGTAAGGCGGCACCGGGGCGGGAGTGATATTCCCGATCACCGTGAGGTCATCAATCTCCACACTATTGGCGGCCGCCGGGGCAAAGATCGGGATTTTGAACGTGACCACCTGGCCCGCCGTGAGATTCTGCAAGCTGGCAAACCCGGACAGGCTGATGTTCTGCAGCGCCCACGTCGGACGTTGCGTGGCGAAGGCGGTAGAACCTTGCACCAGTTCATCGGTGGTCGTGGGCGTGGTCACATAAACTCCATAACCGCGTGGCGACGCTCCGCCGCCGCGAGCGCCGTTGAAGGTCAGGCTGGTGAGATCGAGATCAGTCAGGTTGGTACCGACCGTGAGTTCGAAGGTGAACCACGACAGGTTGGCGACGGCCAGCTCGAGCGTGGTGGTCGCGTTGGGCGGAGAGGCCTGCAACTGCGGTGCGTCCGGATAAGCCGGACCCACATTCGCATTGGGATTGAACAGGCTGAGCCCGCCGCCGTTGAGCAGACTGCCGGCCGCCATCAGGTTTCCCGCATCTTGAAGCTGAGCGTCAGCCGTCCCCATCCGATACTGCACCAGGGTGGTATTCGCACCGCTGTTCGCGCCAGTAATATCGACCGCGGCGGTGGTGCGATTGGTCACCGCGTTGGCCGGCAGGTCCGTTGCGAGCGTGCTCCAACTCGACAGATCGAGCGAATACTCCACCGTGTAGAACTCGCCCGGATAAGAATTCCATGTCAGCAGAACGTTGCCCGGTTGGAGTCCCACATCGGTGATCTCCAGCGGCAGCAACGGCAGAGCGTTCGAGATGACGGTAATCGTGCCCTGGCTCAAAAGATTTGCCGTGTTCCACTCGTGACTTGGCAAGGCGAGCGCCGGCAGGTTGGTGACGCTGAAGGCGCCGCTCAGCGTGCCATCGAAGAGGTTGAACGTGTCGCCGACTTGCAAGGGCGGGCCAGTGTTCACGACGGTCAACGTGCCGTTGAACGGTATTGCGGGAGCAA
>DASUGI010000201.1:0-34581 GCA_036274115.1 Verrucomicrobiia bacterium | reverse complement strand
AGATCGTCGCCAGCACGTTGCCGCCGGCATTCACGGAATCGGTGTTGAGAGAGATGCCGCGCGGCGGATTGGCAAACGTCACGCCCTCCGGATAAGGCACGAGTCCCGCAAACGGATTGTTCATGGTGCCGCCCGTCAGCGAAATCCCGTGGAAGATGTAATGCTCCGGATCGCTGACGGTCAGCGTGACATTGTTGGTAATGTCCGCAACGGTGTTTCCGCTGGTGAAGCCCATGCGACTCAATCGCGTGGCGAAACCGGACATGACCATGATTGGCGAGGTAATGTTGTTCCACGCCGTTGCCGCGGCGCTCGCGTAGTTCGCGCTGTCCACCGAGCGCCCGATGATGACGACATCTGCGGCGTTGAGCGTCGCCGCGTCCGGTGTGCCGGTGGAGACGTAACGGGTTACCTGGTAGCCATTGGCGGTGAGCAGATCGGTATAGCCTTTGTCGGGAGCGTTGGTGAATCCGGCGGCGGCGGCATCAGTGGAGGGCGCGGCGTCTCCGGAATGGAAGGTGACCCAAGTGACCTTATAGGGTTGAGGATGGAGCATGTACTCCACGGCGTTCAGGAACATTTTGGTTCCATCCGCCGTGAGGTCAAACAGCCCGGCCGTTTGCGAGCTGACGCCAACCCCTTCGCGGCTGCCGCTCAGGAACACCAAACGTCGGCCTGCCAGCGTGTCAGTGCCCGCGCCGCCGGCGTGCGTCAGCGTGGCACCCGCTGGCCATTCGGCGATGACCATGGCGCCGACGGGACCGTTGCCCGCGGGCGAAACCGTGGCCAGCACCGTGCCGTCCGCGTCCACCGGGTCAGGGCTTATTGAAATACCGCGTGGCACATTAGTGTTCGTCACTTCAGGCGGATAATTCACCGCCACGGCAAACGGGTTGACCATCGTACCGCCGGCTAAAGCAATGCCCGCGAAGATCGGATGCGCCGGGTTGCTGACAGTCAGCGTGAGATCGTTGGTGGAATCCACCGGGGTGGTGCTGGCGGTCACAAATCCCAGGCGATTATTGCGGAGCGTGTAGCCGGACATGTTGATGATGGGGGCGGCGATACTGTTCCAGGCGGTCGCGCTCGCGTTCTGGTAATTGGCACTGTCGATCGAACGACCGATGATAACGAGGTCCGCCGCATTGAGCACCGCCGGATCAGGCGTGCCCGTCGTGATGTAGCGCGTCACGTTGTAACCGCGGGCGCTGAGCAGGTCGGTGTACGCCTGGTCGGGGGCATTGGTGAAGCCGACTCCCGCGGCGCCCGCTGACGGAATCCCATTCGAGTGGAAGCTGACCCAGATGATGTCGGCCAGCTTGCCTGCCGGCGGGAGGGTGGATGGGGGCTGCGCGGTGACGTTAATCGAAGTCTGGCTGGTATTATTATTGTTGTCGGTGGCGACCGCGCGAATCGTGTAAGTGGCAAACATGCCGAGAACGGGCGGCGTGAATTGCGCACTGTAGGGTGCCACCGTATCCACACCGATGGACGTCAGCGGTTCGTTGGTGCCGGCAAAGAATTCCACCTGGCTGATCGTCCCGTCCGGATCCTGGGCCTCGGCGCCGACCGTGATTTGCTCTCCCTCTTTCACGAGAGCCCCATTCGGGGGATTGGTGATGGCCACGATGGGCCTGATTTGTTCCGCGGTCGGCACAAACATGAAGAAGTTCGCGGTGTAGCCGCTGCTTAACGCGGTGAATCGCATGGTCCGGGTCGTGCCGTTGAACGGCACAACGATCAGGTTGGTCCCGGTATCATCCGTCAGCGGTACCAATTCATAGGCCCCGCCGGTGCCACTGGTTCGGATGAAATCACCCACGGGTTGCAGCGTTTGCTCCGTCGTGGTGGCGCCCGAAGTCACAAAGTCCAGGTGCACGCGGAGGGCGCTGGAGCTGGCAAGCTGCGCGTAGATGTTGTAGTTCGTGGCCGGAATCGTGCGCGTGTAATTCAACCACTCGCCGTTGGTGATGCTGCGGACTTCGTAGTCCGGGATGCTCGCCATCGTGTATTGGGTGCGCACCAGCGGATCGGTGGTCAGGTAGGTATCGACCCATTCGTCGCGAATAAGATCAGCGGCATCTCCGAAACGGTAAGTTTCCGTGCCCAGGGGAACCACGACTGTCTGAGCGAAGTTAATCTCAAGTTTGTCAATGTTGGTGAATCCAATCCGGTCAAAATAACACCCGGGGGTGCCGCCGCCGATGGTATTGCACAGCGTGATCGCGTCAAAGAACTGGCCACCCCCGAAATTGAAATCCTCCGCTTCAATCGTGTAGTAGCTCGGACTGAACGTCACTTTGGGAAACGTGTTGAACTGCACCAGGCGTGCGCTGAACCCGCCATCGGCCGCCGTCGCGGAAGCCACGGCAGTGTAGTCCTTGTTGGCCAGCAGTCCGGTATAGCTGACGTCCCATTGGTCGCCGTTGGAAACGATTGCCAGGTTGGCGTTGGGAATGTCCACGCCGTCCAATGACAACCCAATGCTCGTCTGCGCCACCGCGCTGCCGCTGTGCGTCAGCTTGTCCACCGAAAACGTGACCGTGTTCGTGCCGGCCAGCTTCAGGTTGTAAATCTTCGTCGGTTCGGGCAGGTCAAGGGCCCAGGCGACGGCCGCTTCAAAGAGAAAGAAACTAGGCTCGATCATCACGCGCTCGGCGGTGTCGGTATCGTTCCAAGGCAGGTGAACCCAGCGGGCCAGGTTGGTCGTCGTGCCGTCAGCGTTGAGCACGCCGGCATCGACACCCCAAACACAGTAACCATTCGCAAAGCCCGGTACCGTCGCCACCACCTGCACATTGGTAGTAAACGTCCGTGCGCTGGCGAACGTGATGAGTCCGGCACCATCGCCGTCCAGCGGTGGCGTGGCCGGATCCCAGACGTCAACCTGGCCGGCGGGCAGTCCCGCGGCCAGCGGATGACTGGGATTCACTACGTTAATGGCCGTTGTGTTTTGCACCTGACCAAAGTCCGCCACGCCTGCCAGGTCCTGCTCCGCCGCAAAAGTCGCGTTTGAGAAGGTGCCGCCGGTCAGGCCGGTGCCGGCATTGAATAAACTCCGCCCGTTGCTGTAGAGGAATCCTTCCATGTTGATCACCGGAACGGGCGAATTTCGAAATCGGTCGCCCACGGCCCCGGAGCTGATGACTTCGTCCACGATCAGCAATTCGTAGCCCTGCGCGGCGTACTCCGCTGCCGTCAGCGCGTTGCCACTCACCGTCGTGTCGTGGATGGTCAAAGCGTGTTCCTGCGCCTGGAGGATATTCTCGAGCTTGACGGTGTCCCGCTGGGCGCCGGTGGTCACGAAGAGAACTTTCGCAGCTTGCGCCGCCGGTGAAATCACGACGAGCAGCGCGAACAGCGCGGCCATCAGGCACAACTGGCAGGTGAGGCGAGGTAACTTTTCTGAGTAATGATGTGGTGTGATCATAGGTTCAGGTGGTGTTTGGCTTGTTCGTTGTTCAAAAAAATGGCTTTGGCCATGAGACCGAGGTCACAGGCGGCCATGCCAAGCTGTCGCGAATTCGGAGTGAACCGGCTCAGTACCAAAACTGGGCTCGACCATCCGGCGTGTTGTACATCTTGATGATGTAGTTACGCGCGGGTTGCGCCGTCTGGGCCGACCTGGAGGTCGCTCCCAGAAAACGCCGCCAGTCAACGTGACCGTCCAGAAATAAAATGTTTCCGCCACTGGCCACGGCTTTGTTCATATGGGCGCTTTTCTGATAACCGCCCATGGCGACGTTGCCGCTGGGCACGCCTCGAAAGTCGCCGCTCGGGTCCGTGACCGTGGCATCGACCACCAGTTCCGCATTGGCAGCGTTGGTGTTGATTGTCCTTCGAAGAAACGCGCCTCCCGGAGTCAACCCCGCAGCCATCTCCGCATCTCCGCCGGCGGCACCGCGGGCGAATCCATATCGTTCGAGCAGGAAAGCAAACCCCACGATGCGACGATTCGCATTGAACTCCCACCAGGACACCTGAGCTCCGCTACCAAATATGTCGCGTTCGTTAACCGAAGCGGTGAAACCGGGACAATAGAACACTCTGGGTTGAGCACCCGCCGCCACGATGGCATCCGCGGTGGGGCGTGCAAGGTCCCACAACCACTTTCCATCCGGTGCAAACCAAGGCAGGTATTCGTTGTTATCGTTCCCATACATGAGCATGGCGATACCGAGTTGACGCTCATTGCTCTTGCACTGGGCCCGATGCGCCCGCTCCTTGGCCTTCGACAGCGCGGGCAACAGCAGCGCCGCCAGGATCGCGATGATCGCAATAACCACCAGCAGTTCGATCAAGGTGAATCCCGGGGGCCGGGGCTTGAATTCACGACGGCTTCGGACGTCCGTATTCATGTCGGGGCTTGGTTTTATACTAATAGGAACTATAAAGGATGCTAGAGGCAGTTGTGCAAAAGGGTGTGAAGAATCTGCACCGGGACGGACGGGTCATGCGCAACGGGCGGACGGACTGATCAAGCCATCCGCGAAATGCGGCCACCACGCCGTGCTAACGGAATACGTATCCGCGTAGTCGAAAAGGCGAGGAGCGCTGCGTCATTGAGCTTGCGAAGCTATTCAGACCTGGTTCGCCGCGGTAGGATACGCATCAAGGCGAGATTTGCTTGGAGCGGAAGAAGGAGGAGGAAGGTTCGGACAGCATCGCATCCTCGATCAGCGTTGCCCCTGATGAATTGGTGAGCCACCTAATTAACGTCCAATCGATGAGATTGCTCGACTGTTCGAGAAGGTGAACGCTGTTTGGTTGCGCAAACAATTGCAACTGATAGAAGCCATTCGAGGCTCCAAGCATTTGCAATCGCGGAGGTGAGTAAGAATTAATCAACGCATTCGTGCTTCCGCCTCCGCCCAAGCCGGATATGGTCAACGTAACGGAGTTGCTACCCGGCTGCTGAAACACGTGATATGGGCTGCGGTTTGTACTCTGGCTGCCATCGCCAAATGACCAATTCCATTGTGCTGCTCCCAAAGACAGGTCGGTAAACCAAACCCCGAGCGGAGCCAGGCCATCCCTTTTGGATGTATGAAATAAAGCCAAAGGCAGCGTCGCGCCATCGCCCCAAGTTCCGCTGATGTAATTGTAGCCTTTCAAAGGGGTTTGGCTTCCTATGAAGAGGCGGATCGAACCTTGCTCTATGCGCACGAGGCCGGTGGAAGTCGTGTAAGGACCAAGCCTGACAGTTCGCCATTCGTGTCTTAACGGATCAAAAATCCAACAGTGTACGTACCATCGTTGAGGGCTATCGAATCGCTCATACAGGACAACTATTCCCTGATCGCAAACTGGTATGATCGAGTCACCTTCTATAATCGAACTGCCACGAAGCGTGACCCATCGTTGCAAGACCGGGTCGTACACGGCAGCAACCATCCTCCGCGGATTCTCAATCCAATAAAGGACGCCTCCATGACCATAGAAACCCAGAGTAGTAGTGCCAAGCAAAAGGGAGTTGGTCGTCTGCCACGCCTGAAGATTTGGATCATAAGTGCTGAACCTGGCGATCGATCCTCCGTTGATCTCCGCCTCCCAAAAAACGACTCCTGGTTGGACACGCAACGTCACGTTGTCAGCCAGAAACCAGCCAGAGTTTGTCGGCTGCCAGCGATTGAGCAACGGGTCGAAAACAGTAAAATTCACGCGCCATTGATTTCCGTTGGTTTCCAAGTTAGCGGAAACATCCGGTAGCGGCGACCAATAGGCATGGCTCGTGACGGATATGAACAAAAGCCAAACTGAGAGAATCCTGTGCATGGTCATATCACGAGTGCCCGGTAGCGTTCTTCTGAGGTTCTTGGTTTGTATTCCAGGGATTCTTCCTTGTCCATCGAAAACTGGGTTTGGAGATCAAGTCCTGCTCCTCGGCGTTGGTCTGGCAATGCTGTTGGTTTCTCCCATTGCGACGCACGCAGAATTTACTTTCCTGACCAATAATGGCGCTCTAACGATAACGGGTTATACCGGACCAGGCGGCGACGTTTTAATTCCTGACACGGTTTATGGCCTGCCGGTCACCAGTATCGCCGATTCGGCATTCCAATCCACCACCAGCATCACGAACATCGTGGTTCCCAACACCGTCTCCAACATAGGGAATTTCGCGTTCTATCAATGTGCCAACCTCACCGGAGCGGTAATCCCGGACAGTGTTATCAGCGTCGGAGAGTGGGCATTTGGTTACTGTGTTGGCCTCACCAGTTTCGCGATACCGCAAAATGTCGCGAAGATTGCCAACGGAACGTTCGCTCGTTGTTCCAGCCTGAACCATGTCGCAATTCCCAATGGCGTGACTCATCTGGGCGATGGAGCTTTTGGTTACTGTTACAACCTGACAAACCTCACGATCCCTCAGAGCGTGCTGGCGATTGGAAACGATACGTTTTGGGATTGTATCAACCTGATCGACATCGTGATTCCCAACAGTGTAACCCAAATTGGCGGCGGAGCGTTTGTGGGTTGCACCAGTTTGACCAACGTGACCATTCCGGGCAGCGTCACCAACATAGGTGCTGGGGCGTTTTCAAGTTGTACCGGTTTGCGGAGTGTTTCGCTTCCAAACAGTATTGCCGTCTTAAGAGGAAATACTTTTGGTTATTGCCTCAAACTAACCGAGGTCACGATCCCGGCAAGCGTCACCAGCATCGAGCACACGGCGTTTTCGCAATGCGCAAGCCTGTCCACCATCACCATTCCCAATAGCGTCACCAACCTGGGCTTTCGTGCGTTCGATTACTGCACGAGTCTGACCAATGTTACCCTGTCCACCAACCTTTCCACCATTGAGGACCTGACCTTCTATCAATGCACCAATCTGGTAAGTATCGCGGTTCCCACCGGCGTCACCGACATTCGGATGGGAGCTTTCTCCGGCTGCACGAAACTGACCAGCATGGTACTCCCTGTCGGTGTCGCCCGGCTCGGAGAGGAAGTGTTTTACGGCTGCACGGGGTTGACCAACATCACGATTCCAAACAGCGTTACCAACATTGGACCGGAGGCATTCTCCGGGTGTGCAAACCTCCCTGCCATCATGATTCCAAGCAGCGTTACAAGCATAGGGAACTTCGCGTTTGCTAACTGCTCCAGTATGGCGGCCATCACGGTAGAGACGGGGAACACTTCTTTCAGCAGCGTTGCGGGAGTGTTGTTGAATCACGATCAATCGCGATTGATCAAGTATCCGGAAGGGAAAACTGGAGGCTACGTGATTCCCGATACGGTAAACACCATCAACGATTATGCATTCGAAAGCAGCAGATTCCTGAGCAGTATCGCAATTCCCAACAATGTGACCGCAATGGGACAGAGTGCGTTCAGCCGCTGCACAAATCTTGCCTCCGTTTCAATCGCCGACAGCATCACCAGTATTGAGCGTCTCACTTTCCGTTATTGCACCAGTTTGACCAATGTTGCGCTTCCAAACAGCCTCACGACGATTGGTGATGGGGCGTTCAACACGTGCATTAGCCTCGTCCACATCACCATTCCCGACAGCGTCACTAATATCGGAATCGTTGCATTCTCCGGGTGCGCCAGTCTAACCGAAATCACAATCCCCAGCAGCGTCAGCCTGCTCGGACAGGGAGAAAACGAGTGGAGCGGCGAGCATTGATCTAAACCGTGAAGAACGCGTCGACAGTCTCGGCCTCGGGGATCTCAGTCGTGGTGCCGGTTTTTGACAGTGAAACGTCTTTAGCCGGTTTGGTAGGAAGGCTCTCAGACGTCTTGCCTCACTTGAGTTCCGATTACGAAATGATCAAGCCTCCTCACGTCGGCCGCTACGGATCAAAAATGACTCGGCTGGCGCTGAAGGAATTTTCCGTGGCCGTGTTTGCCGACGAATTTGCCATTGCGTACGGCGACCTGGCCGCGAACGGTGACGACGCTGGGACGACCTTCAAGTTTCCAGCCTTCGAATGCGCTGTAATCGAGGTTCATGTGCTGCGTCTTCACGGAAATCTTGCCGCAGTAGTTCGGGTCAAATACCACGAGGTCCGCGTCGGCACCGGGTTGGATTGTGCCTTTGCGCGGGAAAAGGTCGAAGGTCTTCGCGACTTGCGTGCTGAGCACATTCACGAAGGTATGTAGGTCGACCTTTCCGGCCTTCACGCCGTAGGTGTAGAGCAGGTTCACGCGTTCCTCGAGTGACGGAATGCCGTTGGGGATTTTGGTGAAATCGTTTTTGCCCTTCTCCTTCTGCTTGCGGAAATCGAAGGGCGCGTGGTCGGTGGCGACGGTTTGCACGAGGCCATCGCGGAGGCCGTTCCAGAGAACTTCCTGATTCCGTTTGTCGCGCAGCGGTGGGGACATGACGTATTTTGCGCCTTCGAACTTCGGCTTCTCGGCATAGGTTTTGTCGAGCGTGAGATACTGGATGAGCGTCTCGACGGAAACGCGCACGCCGCGTTGGCGAGCGGCGATGGCCTCGTCCAGCGCTTCCTTGCAACTGAGGTGCACGATGTAAGTGGCCGCGCCGGTGAGTTCGGCAAACGTCATCAAGTGATGCACGCCTTCCGCTTCAACCTGGACGGGGCGACTCGGTTCGTGAAAGCCCGGCCCGAACTTGCCGGCGGCCAGCAGTTCCTTGCAGCGTTCGGCGACGAGGGTTTCGTTCTCGCAGTGCGCCGTGACGATGACGCCGAGTTCTTTCGCCAGCTTGAGCGTGCGATACAACTCCGTATCGTCCACGCCGAATGCGCCTTTGTAGGCAAGGAACACTTTGAACGAACTGATGCCGCGCTTCACGATTTCGCGGAGTTGCTTCTCGGTGGTGTCGTCAAACTTTGTCACTCCCATGTGGAAGGTGAAGTCGCAAGCGGATTTACCCTCCGCGTGATTCCTCCAGATTTCGAAGCTCTCGAGTGCGTCATCCTTGCGCGAGGGACAACACATCTCAATTAGCGTCGTGGTGCCGCCAACCAACGCGGCTTTGCTGCCGGAAATGTAATCATCCTTCGAGAACGTGCCCATGAACGGGAGGTAAATGTGGACGTGCGGATCGATGAAACCGGGAAAGACGAACTTGCCCTTGGCATCGATTACTTCCGCTCCTTTCGGTGGCGAGATGTTGCAGTCGATGCGGGTGATGGTTTCGTTTTCGCAAAGGATGTCGGCGATGTAGTGTTCGCTGCCGGTGACGATTTCGCCGTTCTTGATGAGCAAAGCCATGTCTGTTGGTAGTGGGGCGGCAGGAAAATGACAACCAGATTTCAAAGTTTGCTGGATGTGGAAGGATGGCGGTCGCCTTGAAGCGGTCAGAGATGAGGGTTGCGGGCGCGATAGAAGCGGGCGGGATAGTTCGTCCACTGCGGGTCGGTGAAGAAGGCAGAGCCTTGCTGGATAACATTCGTCCAGAGCGGCTGCCAGTTTACCAGATCGGCGCTGGCCTCGACGACAATGGTCTGATTGGCGACACCGCTGACGGTGAATCTGAACTTGCCAGATTGAAAGCCGACCTGCCCGCCGATTTGCGGGGCCGGCGCGCCCAACATTACAGTAGGTCGGCCGCCATAAGTCGCGCTCCAGCCCGTTTTGCCATAGTAATAATAGACCTTTCCGGGAACAGCATCGAACGCGTTGCCGCCCAGGGTCGGTGCGTTCCCTAGAAAGATGACACTCATCAAGTTGCTGCATTGCTGGAACACCGAGTCTCCGAGGCTTGCCACGCTCGCAGGGATTGTCACAGTCGTCAGGTTGGCGCAATTCCGGAACGCAGAACCACCAATGTTGCCCACGCTGTTGGGAATCAACACGCTTGTCAGGCTGAGGCAGTTATGAAATGCAGCCCCCCCAATGCTCGTTACACTGTTACCCACCGTCACACTCGCTAGGTTGGTGCAGCCCCGAAACGCACCGATCTCGATCGTTTTTACGCTATTGGGAATCAATATAGTGGTCAGGCTGAGGCACTCGCTGAAAGCACTGTTGCCAATGCTGCTTACGCTATTGCCAATGGTCGCATTCGCCAGGTTGGTGCAATTGTAGAACGCAGAGCTCCCAATGCTTGTGACGCTGTTGGGTATCGTCACGCTCGTGAGCTGTTTGCAAGAATTAAAAGCCGCGTCGCCAATGCTCTTCACACTATTGCCTATCGCCACAGCCGTCAGATTGGCGCAACCGGCAAACGCGGCGTAGCCGATGTTCGTCACGCCATTCCCAATCGTCACGTTCGCAAGATTGGTGCAATTATAAAACGTATATTCGCCGAGGCCCGCCACGTTCCCGGGAATGGTCATGATCGTCAGACTTCGGCAACCATAGAACGCCGAGCTGCCGATGGTCGTCACGCTATCGGGGATCGTCAGATTCGTCAGGCCGTGACAATCAGCGAACGCATTATTGCCGATGCTGGTCACGCCGTTGCCCAGTGTTACCCTCGCCAAGTTGGTGCAACCGGTAAACACGCTGCTGCCGAGGGCGGTGACGCTATCAGGAATGGTGACGTTCGCCAGGCTGCGGCAATTGTAGAATGCGTGATTGCCGAGGTTCATCACGCCGCTGCCCAACGTTACGTTGGTCAGGCCGAAGCAAGCGGTAAATGCATAGATGCCGAGGCTGGTTACATTGTCGGGGATCGTCACGCTGGTGAGACTGAAGCAAGCGCCGAACGTTCCGTCTCCAATGTTTGTCACGCTGCTGCCAATTGTCACGCTCGTCAGATTAGCGCAATGGTTGAACGCATAGCTGCCGAGACTCTTTACGCTCTGGGGAATCGTCAGACTCATTAGGCTGGCGCACTCGTAGAACGCATGGTTGCCGATGCTCGTCACGCTTTCGGGGATCGTCACGCTTCTCAAGCTGATGCAATTGAAAAAGGCAGAGTCGCCGATGTCTGTCACGCCATAGTCAATGATGATATTCGTCAAGCTCGCGCAATTATAGAACGCCCAGGCTCCGATATTCATCACGCTGCCAGGAATAGTGTAACTGCCACCGAGCCCTTCCGGCGCTAGAATCAGAGTGGTCTGGTTCTGGTTATACACCACGCCATTCAAGCTGCTATAGGCAGGATTACCCGACATCACGGTGATGTTCGTGAGGCTGATACATGACCCGAATGCCGAGTGGCCGAGGGTTGTCACGCTTTCGGGAATCGTCACGCTTGGCAAGCGGCCGCAATGTTGGAACGCACCGCCGCCGATGATCATGATATTAGTGCCGAGAGTCACGTTCGTCAGATTCTGACAACTGTAGAACGCTCCATCGCCAATGCTCACTACCGGATAACCTTCGATGGTAGCAGGAATAATGACGTTCGTAATGTCGCTGATCGCACCAGCAAATCCCGTGATAGTGATTGCGTTGTTGTTCGTGGTGAACGTCAGCGCACTTTGAGCCGGCAGCAACGGCGGCAACAGACAGACCAACGTGAGGAATGAAGCTTTCATCTTCATGAAGATTGTCGCGGTATGGGGCGATTGTTGCGAGTTGCGGTATTTTTGCGCCGCATCCAGCTCTGTCAATGGTTTTTGCCGGTTACTCATGAGGGGGTAACATCCGGTTCGTTGACAATCTCGCTTTCGATCGGTTGAGCCCCGAACGCGTTCTTGACGGTGAATCGTGACTTACCTAGGCTTTTCGGCCCGTTGAATCGCGGAAACCGGTCTGGCTTCTTTTCTTCAGCGGAACAAAACACTTTATGAACGTCACAGTCGAGAATTTGGCCCCGTGCAAAAAACTGGTGCGAGTGGAACTGGATGTGCCCGCCGTGGACGCCGCTTTTGCCGCGATGGAAAAGGATTTTCAGAAGCAGGCGAACCTGCCGGGTTTTCGCCCGGGCAAAGCGCCGATTCCGATGGTCGTGCGCAAGTACGAGCAGGAGATCAAAGACGAGGTCAAACGGAAGTTGATCAACGATTCGTACCGCAAGGCGCTCGAGGAAAAGAAAATTGATGTGCTGGGTTATCCCGATATCGAGGAGATTCAGTTTGGCCGCGGTCAGGTGCTGCAATTCGCCGCCACCATCGAGACGCCACCCGAGTTTCAGTTGCCGGAATACAAGGGTTTGCCGGTAAAACGCGAGGACAAGTCTGTGACCGATGAGGACGTGACCCAGGCAATTGACATGTTGCGCGAGCAGAAGGCGGATTTTAAAACGGTCGAGCGTCCGTTGGCCAATGGCGACATCGCCGTGGTGAATTATTCGGGCACGAGCGATGGCAAGCCGCTCACGGAAATTGCGCCAACGGCAAGAGGCATCACGCAGCAACAGGGCTTTTGGGTGGAGATGAAATCAGATTCCTTCATTCCGGGCTTTGCCGACCAGTTGTTGGGCGCGAAGGCTGGCGACAAGCGCACGGTGAATGTGGATTTCCCGGCGGATTTCGTGAACAAGGAATTGTCGGGTCGCAAGGGCGTGTATGAGGTCGAAGTGGTTGAGGTGCGGGAGAAGACCTTGCCGCCTTTGGACGAAGCGTTTGCCAAGCAGTACGAAGCTGAGAGCCTGGAGAAACTGAAGGCAGGCGTGAAGCGGGATTTGGAGAACGAGCTGCAATACAAGCAGAGCCGCGACACGCGCGCCCAGCTGGTCGCCGGACTGATGAGCCGGGTGAATTTTGATCTGCCGGAAGGCGCCGTGGCGAATGAAACGCGCAATGTGGTTTATGATCTCGTTCGCGAAAACACCAAGCGGGGCGTCTCACGCGACGTGATCGAGAAGGAGAAGGATGCGATTTATTCCGCGGCAACTTCCAACGCGAAGGACCGCGTTAAGCTGTCATTTCTCATCCAGCGCATTGCAGAAAAGGAAGAGATCAAAGTCTCGCAGGAGGAAGTGCTGCGCCGGATTCAGACGCTGGCGGCGATGTATCAGATTCCGCCGGACAAGTTCATCAAGGATCTTCAGAAGCGCAATGGGGTGATCGAAATCTACGACCAGCTCGCGCATGAGAAGGTGATGGAGTTTCTCGAGAAGAACGCTGCCATCGAGACAGTTCCGGCCAAGGCATAACGCTGTTTGTCATGCTGAAGCCGGTCAAAAAAACAGAAGTCGCCAGGACCGGTGGCCGGTTTGCCATTGTGGCTTCGCGTTACAATGCGGAGTACGTGGATGCGATGGTGCGCGCGGCGCAGAGCGTTTTCAAACGGGCCGAGGCCAAGATGCGGATTGTTCGCGTGCCGGGAGCGTTTGAGATTCCCGCGGTGGCATCCAAGCTGGCCAGCAAAGAATCACGGCTTTCAGGCATTGTTTGTCTGGGAGTGATTTTTCAAGGTCAAACCAGTCACGCGCAGCACATCGGTTGGGGAGTGACGCACGCGCTGGCGCAGATCCAGGTGCAATACAAGATTCCCGTGATTCATGGTGTGTTTGTCTTCGACAAGGTGAAGCACGCGAAAGTGCGCTGCCTTGGGGCGGAGCACAATAGGGGTCACGAAGCGGCTCAGACGGCTTTGGAGATGGCGCGAACCATGGCGAGTCTGGGGCGTTAGCGCATTGAACATCGCCGATAAGCCTGCGTCAAAACAACGATGAGCGGCGATTAAACATTACCGCTGACCTTGCCTCGCCTGCAGTTGGCTGCTAGGCTCGGTGGGTTTCTGATACAAACTATAACGCTATGAAAATGACTCTTACCCTCGCCGCAGTTGCCAGTTTTGCGGCCCTACACGTTGCCAATGCAGGCAACATCACCGGCAAAGTGACGCTCAGCGGCACCCCGCCTCCCGAAAAGGAGATCACGCCGCTGAAGGATGACGCCACCTGCGGCAAACTCACCAGCGGGACGCCGATGACGAAGTTCTATGTGGTGGGACCGAACAAGGAACTCGCCGACGTCGTGGTCGTGGTCAAAGGATTGGAAGGCAAATCCACCGGTGCGTCCGCGGCTCCGGCAGTGGTGGATCAGAAAGGTTGCGAATACACTCCGCAAATTTTCGCCGTGCAGACGGGCCAGAAGATCGCTGTGAAGAACTCCGACCCGGTGATGCACAATGTTCACAGCACTCCAACGGTCGCGGGTAATGCTGAAGAAAACAAAGGTCAAATGGCCGGCGCCGCCGACCTGAACTTCTCGTTCGCCAAACCGGAAAACTTCCTGCGCTTCAAGTGCGACGTGCATCCCTGGATGTTTGCGTGGGTAACCGTGGTGGATCATCCCTACTATGCGGTGACGGCCAAAGACGGCTCGTTCACGATCAAGGATGTGCCCCCGGGCAAATACAAAGTTGTGGCGCTGCATCGCAAAGGCGCGCCAACCGGCGTCGAAAAGGACGTCGAAGTGACCGCGGACGGTGCCAAGGCGGACTTCACGATCGAAGTGAAATAATCGGATTTGTTTCCGGGAAACCGCTGCGGCTGGGCAAGGCTGCAGCGGTTTTCGTTTTATCCAGTTGCGAGTTTAACCCCGATGACCCCGTCAAAGTCTCAGTCCTGGCTGCATCGCTTCGCGGTACTGACGGCGCTGGCGACGCTTGGCCTGGTGGTCCTGGGAGGATTGGTGACGAGTCACGGCGTGGGCATGGCCGTTCCCGATTGGCCGACCAGTTATGGTTATAACATGTTCGCGCTGCCGGTTTCGACGTGGCTCACCGGTGGGGTCTTTCATGAGCATACACATCGTTTGTGGGCGTCGGCAGTGGGTGTGTTGGTTGTCGCCTTGACGCGTGGGTTGGGTGGACGCAAGGCATGTTTTCCACTCTTGCTGACCGGCGTCGCCGAAATCGCGGCGGGTCTGGTGTTGTTGAAGCTGGGCGCGGATTGGAGAGGAACGGGACATTTTCTTTCCGGCATTGGCGGCGTCGTGCTTTTGGGCGGGATGGTCTGGGTGAAGAATGCTCCGGCTTCGAAGCCGTTGCCCCTGCTGGGTTGGGTGGCGTTTGTGCTGGTGCAATTGCAGGGGCTGCTGGGTGGGTTGAGAGTCGTGTTGGACGCGCAGCTTGTGGCGGACGTGCGATTAGGGACTGCTTTCGGCATCGTGCATGGATGTCTGGGGCAGGCTTTTCTGGTTTTGTTGTGCGTGATCGCGCTCTTCACGAGCGGCTGGTGGCGCGAACGAAGCAAGGTTCAGCAAGGCACTTCGCCGATGGAAGCGGTAACGGGCAGGCTTTTTCTCGCAGCCACGATTCTGATTTTTCTTCAGCTGATGATGGGCGCGACCATGCGACATCAACACGCGGGGCTGGCGATTCCTGATTTTCCGCTGGCTTACGGCAAGCTTTGGCCGGACACGAGTGCGGAGGCGGTGGCGGGTTACAATCAGCAGCGAGTTGAAATAACGGCGGCGAATGCCATTACCTCGTTCCAGATCTGGCTGCAGATGTTGCATCGCATAATGGCCGTCGGGATTCTTGTGGCCGTGGCCGCGGTGGTGTGGGCGACCCGCCGTTTCGATGCCGCAGTGTCTTTGCGCCGATTAGCGATGGCCTGGTTGGGGCTGATTCTGGTGCAGGTGGCGCTGGGAGCATGGACCATTTGGTCGAACAAGGCGGCGGACGTAGCCACGGCCCATGTATTGGTGGGCGCACTTTCTCTCGTGACAGGCGTGTTCGGTTGCATTATTTGTTTCCGCTTTATTGGCGCGGCCCAGGCGCAGAGTGTTTCCAAATCCACCGGCACTTATGCTCCTGGCGCGCCGGTCACAGCAAACCCGTGAATAACGCAACGACTCAAGATTTTGTTCAGGCTGCACCCGTCAAGGGCTGGCTCGCCGTGTATGCCGATCTCATCAAGGCGCGGCTGACCATGCTGGTGCTGCTCACCACGCTGGTGGGCTTTTACGTCGGTTTTCAAGGGCCAATGGATTATCTGCTGATGTTCCACACGTTGCTGGGCACCGCATTGGTAGCGAGCGGTGCCGCGGCGCTGAACCAATTGTTGGAGCGGGAGCATGACGCGCGCATGCGCCGCACGGCGGGACGTCCGCTGCCTTCGGGCCGTTTGCAACCTGTCACCGTAATGCTCTTCGGCGGGATTTGTTCTCTTGCAGGAACGATCTGGCTGGCTCTGCTGGTTAATCCGCTGACGAGTGTGTTGGGTGCGATTTCGCTGGTAAGTTACCTCTTCATCTATACGCCGTTGAAGCGAATGACCTGGTTGAACACGGCTGTGGGCGCGATTCCGGGCGCACTGCCGCCCTTGATGGGCTGGGCGGCTGCGCGTGACGGGCTCGATGGAGGCGGTTGGGCGTTGTTTGCGATTCTGGCGTTCTGGCAAATGCCACATTTCTTTGCGATTGCGTGGATTTACAAAGACGAATACGCCAAAGCCGGTTTTCAAATGTTGCCCGCGGTGGACCCGGATGGCAGCCGCACGGCGCATCAATCGGTGAACCACACGTTGCTCCTGTTGCCGGTGAGTCTGTGTCCGTTTCTATTTCATCTGGCTGGTCCGATTTATCTCGCGGGCGCGCTTGTGTTAGGGGCAGCTTATCTCTGGTGTGCCATCCGCTTTGCGAAGCGCTTGGACATACCGAGCGCCAAAAAACTGTTCTTCGCCTCCATCATCTATCTGCCGCTGCTACTGGGCGTGCTGGTGTTGGATAAGGTGAGGTGAACGGAATCCAGCGTTGACGCACGCGCGAAACGATAGTTTACTCCCGCCCTCAAAAATTGGCGCGGGGCGATAAGATTTGATTGGACAGGCTGACGGATTGTAAAAACCGAACAAACATGCAGGCAACAACACATACTACGCCACACACGGGTGCGCACGATGTGCATCATCACGAGCCCGGGTTCTGGCAGAAGTACATTTTCTCCACCGACCACAAGGTCATCGGCATTCAATACGGTATTACCGCGCTGTCGTTCCTGTTGTTCGGCTTTTTCCTGATGCTGTGCATGCGGTGGTCCATCGCCGAGGGAACGAAGATGGCGGCAACGGCAGGCTACATGGCCCAACCGATTCCGATTGTGGGTGGATTGCTGGAAGCACTATTAGGTGATGTGGCCAAGGGCGGCGTGATGTCGCCGGACCTCTATAACTCTTTCGGGGCAATGCATGGAACGATCATGGTGTTCCTCGCGATTGTGCCTTTGGCGTTCGGAGCGTTCGGCAACTACGTCGTGCCGCTGCAGATTGGCGCGCCGGATATGGCGTTTCCTCGCGTAAACATGGCGAGCTACCAGTTCTATTTTCTGGGCGGCATCGTGATGTTTGTCAGCTTCTTTATTCCCGGCGGCGCGGCGCAGGCCGGATGGACTTCATATTCTCCGTTGGCGACAACGATTCCCACTCACGGTCAGGCCTTCTGGCTGGTGGGCATGGTGTTGCTAATTACCTCATCGCTGTTAGGCGCGGTTAACTTCATTGCCACCATCATCCAATTGCGCGCGCCGGGGATGACGTGGTTCCGTTTGCCGTTCTTTGTCTGGGCGCAGTTCGTGACGGGATTTTTGCTGTTGCTCGCCTTCCCGCCGCTCGAAGCCGCGGGTGTGATGCAGCTTATGGATAATCTGTTCGGCACGAGTTTCTTCCTGCCTACCGGTCTCGCCGTGGGTGGCAAGCTGGCGGATGTCAGCGGCGGCGGAAGTCCGTTGCTGTGGCAGCACTTGTTCTGGTTCCTGGGTCACCCTGAGGTTTACGTCTTGATCCTGCCGGCGATGGGCATCGTGGCGGAGATCATCTCAAACAACACCCGCAAGCCGCTCTGGGGTTACAAGTCGCTGGTATTCTCGGCGCTGGCCATCGGTTTCATCTCTTTCATCGTCTGGGCGCATCACATGTATCTGACGGGCATGGGCACGAAGATTTCGGCGTTCTTCCAGACCACCACGATGATCATCTCGATTCCCTCCGTGATCATTCTGACGTGCTTGTTCATCTCACTGTGGGGCGGCTCGATCCGTTTCAACACGCCAATGCTCTTCGCCTTGGCATTCCTGCCGATGTTCGGCATCGGCGGTTTGACGGGTCTGCCACTGGGTTTTGCGGCGGCGGATTTGCATCTGCATGACACGTATTACGTGATTGCACACTTCCATTACGTGGTGGCGCCGGGAACGATCTTCGCCCTGCTGGCGGGTATTTACTATTGGTTTCCCAAGATGACCGGAAGAATGATGAGCGAATTCTGGGGGCGCGTGCATTTCTGGGGTTCGTTCATTTTCATGAACGTCGTGTTCCAGCCGATGTTCGCTCAAGGTATGGCCGGTATGATTCGCCGCATGGCGGATGGCGGTGCGAACTACTCGATGGCCAAGAACCCCGGCGCGATCGGCGGTTTGAGCCAGGCGATGCTGGATTGGCATACGGTCATTCTTTGGGGCGCGGTGGGCCTGGGTCTCTGCCAGATTCCTTTCATCATCAATCTTTTCTACAGCATCAAGAACGGGAAGAAAGTGAACAGCGACAATCCGTGGGAAGCGACGACGCTGGAATGGCAGACGCCGACGCCACCCCCGCACGGCAACTTCGCTCATGCGCCCACGGTGCATCGCGACCCGTACGACTATAGTTTGCCCGGCGCGGCCAAGGACTTCACGCCGCAGAATCAGGCCTAAAGGAAACCCGGAACATTCATGGAAATCCCCTACACATCGCAACCGCGCCCCGACACGGGCATCTACAACGCCAAGGTCGGCATCTGGCTGTTCCTCGCCTCGGAAGTCATGTTGTTCGGCGCGCTGTTTTCCTCCTACATCCTGCTGCGCGTGGGTGCACAGGTTGAGAATTGGCCGCATGGATTGCTGAACATCCCCATCGGCACCTTCAACACGGCCGTGCTGATTATCTCTTCAGTCACAGTGGTCATGGCCTGGGCGTCGTTGAAGATGAAGAAGTTTGGCCACTTCAAAATTTATCAGGCCATCACCGTCGTCTGCGCGCTGGCGTTCCTTTGTATCAAGTCGTTTGAGTATCACGACAAGTTCGTCCATTACGAAGTTTGGAAGACGGACGGCACCCGCATGACGGGACACATCGAGGGCAACCCGATGTTTTTGACCAAGGCGAAAGTGGCTGCCAAGGGCGAGGACAAGATCAAGTTCATTGCGGACCCCCATCATTATGCGGAAAGCAAGATGGCCGGGCGCGACCACAGCGGTGAGCACAAGCATTATGAAATTCCGCTCGCGGAGATCAAGCGGCTCTCGGCTTTTGTCCCGGCGCACAGCACCTACTTTGCGATCTACTTTACTTTGACCGCGCTCCACGCGTTGCACGTTTTGGGTGGTGCGATCGTGATTGGGTTTCTGTTCGGTCCGGGCAGCAAGATGTGGTTTACGGATCCCGAGCGCTTTACCAATCGCGTCGAAGTGTCCGGCTTGTTCTGGCACTTCGTTGACCTGGTCTGGATTTTCCTGTTCCCCGTCCTATATTTGCTTTGAAAATTTATGAGCGATCATTCTGATGTGGCAAAACACGTCCGTGGCTACCTGATCATCGGTGGCACGTTGATTATCGGCACGGTGCTGACGGTTCTGGCATCCTACATCGACCTCGGTCACCACTGGAACATCATCCTGGCGTTGGTGATTGCGACGGCCAAGGCGTCACTCGTGGCGTTGTTCTTCATGCACCTGATTTCCGAGAAGCAAATGATCTATACGGTGCTCGCGTTTACCGCGTTCTTCTTTATCGGCCTGATGTTTATCACCATCGCGGCGTATAACGATTTCCCCGCACTTACAACCACGCGTTGACGTATGTCACTGAAAGCCTTCCACGTCATCTTCATCACGAGTTCGAGCCTGATGCTGTTTGGGTTCGGCGCGTGGATGTTGCGGGCGTATCGCGGGCCGGAAGGCGTCACGGGCGATCTGGCCTGGGCGGTGGCGGCCATTGTGGCGGGCCTGAGTTTGTTGGTGTATGAAGGTTTCTTTCTGAGAAAACTCAAAAACGTCAGCTACCTATGAGATCGCGCTCTGCGAAAATCGCTATCCTGATCGGTCTGGCTGTAGTTGCCAGTTCGCCTGCTTTTGCTTGTGCCACCTGCTACGGCGCATCGGATTCGCCGCTGGCTCAAGGCATGAACTGGGGGATCATGGTGTTGCTGGGCTTTGTGGGCATGGTCATGACCGGCATCGTTGCTTTCTTTGTGCACGTGGGCCGCAACTCGGGCAAGGTGTCTGTCCCCGGAACTATTTCAAACAACCCTGACAAACTGACATGATGGAATTTTTCGAAAAACTACTGGGCATGCCAGTCCTGGCCTCGGAAAACGGCCGACCCGTCGATGACCTCATCATCTACATTCACTGGTTGATGATCGCGCTGTTCGTTGGCTGGGCTGGTTATTTTGTCTATACGCTTTGGCGCTTCCACGCTAAGCGCAATCCCAAAGCCGACCACGTGGGCGTTCGCAGCCACGCATCCAACTACATCGAAGTCATCGTCGCGGGTGTGGAAGTCTTTCTGCTCGCGTTCGTTGCCATTCCGCTCTGGGCAAAGTCCTCGGATGTGACGACAGTTCCCAACAGTAAAGACGCGCTGACAATTCAAGTCGTCGCGCAACAGTTCGACTGGCATTTTCGTTATGCGGGCAAGGATGGCGAATTCGGCAAGCAGGACATGAACATGGTGACGGATGCCAACTTGTTCGGGGTGCGCCCTGACGACCCCAAAGGTGCGGATGACGTCCAGGTTTCGACGCAGATTCACGTCCCGGTGAACCGGCCCATCATCCTCCACATTTCGTCCAAGGACGTAATCCACTCCTTCAAGGTCATTGCCTTGCGCGTGACGCAGGACGCGATTCCCGGAATGCGGATTCCCACATGGTTCAAGGCCACCAAAGAGGGCACGTATCAAATCAATTGTGCGCAGCTTTGTGGTAACGGTCACTATGCCATGTCGCGCGGTATGTTGGTTGTCGAAAGCCAGGAAGCGTTCGACAAGTGGCTGGCTTCCAAGCAAGGTGCCGCAACGAGCTTCGAATAAAACGATCAAGTGTTTCTACCGGCGGATTGCGAAAGCGACCGCCGGTTATTTCTTTTCCTCACCCTGCGCTTCGAATTTGATCGAGGCTGAATTGATGCAATAACGCAGCCCGGTCGGTTTCGGGCCGTCATCGAACACGTGGCCCAAATGACCACCGCACTTCGAGCACATGACCTCAGTACGCTGCATGAAATGGCTGTTGTCCGGCGCTTCCGTGATCACATTGGTGGAATTCGGCGCGTAAAAACTCGGCCAGCCACAACCCGAATCGTACTTGGTGTCTGATTGAAACAGAACTTCTCCGCAGCCGGCGCACCGGTAAACACCTTTCTCTTTGGTGTTCCAGTAGGCACCGGTAAACGCGCGCTCCGTCCCCTTCTGCCGCAGCACGGCAAATTGTTCGGGCGTCAGTTGCTTCCGCCACTCCTCATCGGTCTTGACGACTTTTTCGCTCATGACTTGTTCCTTGGCGGGTTCATTTGAATCCGTGACTGGCGATACAGCGATTTCCGGAGTGCGCGACCCGCTGCAGCCCGCCAAAAGCAGCGCCACGCCCATCAGACTGACAATGTGGGTCTTGTTCATATTCTCGCAAGTTTGTCTTTATCCGATACCGATGGTTGTCGCGTCAGGCCAATTGATCCTTACCATTCCGTTCGGCCAGGAAAATGTGGCATAGGCGCGCCACTCGTCAATCCACCTTGCAACGCCGGGGACTCCTGATTGTCAATCGTTCGTAAGCGTGCGCGATCTTCAATGATGCTCGGCCAAACCGTTACCCACATCTGCACAGGATGATCAAAGCCCGATGCTTTTCTTAATTTGCTCAAACAGCGGTGCGCGGGGTGGTTGATCGTAGGTAACATTGCCCAGGTCGTTCGTGCCCGGCTGGGCGACCAGCCAGGTTTGCATGCGGTAGCTCCATCCGCGATTGGGTGGCAGACCGGCGACACCGGGCGGCGGGCCAACTGGAATGATGCGTTGCACCTCCAGACGGCGCGGGGGAACATTCACAAACTGGAATCGGCCCTGGACGTCGGTTTTGACGCGTGCTTGAAAATTCATAAAAGGGTCGCCCGCCTGCCAGTCATGCGGCATGGTCAGACCCAGTTCCACTCCAACCATTAGCTGGTTGTTCGTATCCACCAACGTCCCACTCAATACTGCCCAGGGTTGCAACTTGAGTTTCAGATTCTCGCCGCCTTCCTCGACGGATTTCTCTGCCCAACCGGCTTGGTGTGCAACAAAGAGAGTCCGGGCATGCGCCCGCATCGGGAAAGAAAACTTTCCGTCCTTGCCCGTAACAAACTCTTTGCCGCGGTTGTAAGTGCTGAGCTTGCGGTCGGCGAAACCAAATTGCTCCTTCGCGATGGCATAGACCACGGTTGCGCCTTCCGCCGGTTTGCCATCCGGTAAAAGGACCACGCCATCCGGGCCGCTGCCGCGCTTGAGTCGGATGACGAGATTGCTGGTGGTTGCTGACGAGGGATCGGTTTCAAATGGCAGATATTCATCCGCCTCAAATCGGAGCAAAGGAGCGCTGCTCAGTGGGACGAACTCGATGGCGAAGTCTGCCTGCGTGTTCGTAGCTATGCGCCCGAACATCCAATACGGCTGTTCGCCAGGCGGAACGGGCTTTTTGGTGAACGGTGACAAGATGGTTTGCAGCAGGGGCTTTTGAGCTGGCGGAGCGAGCGCGGTGTTCACGGGAGGCTTGTAGCCGGGAAGAATTCGATAGCTGCCAACGGGACTGCCCGTCTTGTCATCGAGCACCTGGCCAGCGAGGACAATGGGTCGCGGACCGGATTTTTCCGCACCGAACAATGGGCGATTCTCCGGGCGGTCCGCAGCGGGGAGTTGGCCGTTCGCAACCGAGCTCGAAGAATAGTCAAACCGACCTTTCTCAACAATGAGCAGGAGATCCTCTTTGTCTCCCTCGAGCAAACCCGTCATTCGCCAGCCATTCAACAAATCGAGGCTGCGATTGTCGGCGGATAACTTCCAATCGCGCGGCTCTACGGACAAATTCAAACCGCCGGTGTAGAGACCATTGATTTCAAATTTGCCCTCACGATCTGGTGCTGACGCATGTGAATTCCAGGCCTTGTCGTTGCCAATCCGAATCTTGATGTCGTCGGGTAAGGGCTCGCCCGTGCGCGTTTTGATGGTGCCCGCGAGTCGCAAGCCCGGTTTCACGATCAAATCTCCAAGATCTTCAACCGAGCCATTCGCACCACCTTTGGCCATTTGTGGCGACAATGCGCCGCCATCTGGAAGCGTGCCGACGATGCCGTAAACGTACCAGGCTCTGACGGAAGGAAGATTCGTGAACACAAAGACGCCATTCGCGTCGGTCCGTGTTTGGAAATACCCCGCGAAAACATCGTAGCTTCGATCCGAGTCGCAGATGCCTACTTCCACATTGGCAACCGGCATCGCATCCTTGACCAGCCGTCCGCGAACTGTGCTGCCAACGCCTAAGCGAATGGTTTGAACCGCATTCGTGACTGGCAACCACACCATTTCGGTCGCAAGTCCTGAGGCCTTGATCCGCACGCGCAGTCGGGAGAACGATTCGCGGCGGCTTAATGTGAATTCACCTTTGGAATCCGAAAAATTTTGTTCCTGGAAACCCGTGGTGAGGCCCGTGGTTCTATTGCCATCGATATCCACGCTGTGCGGTTCGATAAGGGCCGATGCAACCGGACGGTCATCAGGCCCAATCACACGCCCGCGCACAGAGAATTCCGTAATCTCACCGAGAGGTTTGAGCCGCAATTCAATCGGATCCGATTTCACGTCCGCACCGCCAAACGGTGCCGTTTCATAACCGTCGGCAAAAGCCAGCAAGTTATACATGCGATCATCGCGCAGTGGCGGCAGGGTGAAGCGGCCATCCTCGCCAGTGATGGCTTCCACGCCAACCGCTTCGTCGTTCTCCGTGCCTTGATTGTAATTCTCGGCAAAGGTGCGGACCTTCACCACGCGCACGCGTGCACCCGGCAGTGGTTCGCCGGTGATGCGTTTAACGATTCCCGAGCCGGAAACCTTTTCGCCGGAACGCGGGCGCAGGTCCGGGAAAGGACTCTGCAACTCAGGTATCGTATCCTTCTGCCGCTCGGCCGCCAATGGGCCGACGCTCATCCCGGCAATCATCAATCCGGAGGGTTTCTTTAGCGATTCAATCGCCAACGTACGCACGACCCTGGTGGGCTCGGGATTGGTGAGGACCACGTGATACATTCGCAGGTATTTGTCAGTGGTTGCGGCGGCTGAAAACAAAAAGCGCCAGACCTCGCCCACGGCCGGGTCCGGCGGCGGCGTTTCCGGCTGATGCCAGGGACCAAACCAATTGCGCACATGCGCGCCGTAGAGAATGTCCAGAGTGTTGCTCGCGCCGTCGGCGTATTGAAGATGGACCTTTGCCAGCGCCGTCCCGCTTGCAGTGACTGCTTGTGCGCCGGCGAATAGATGCAGCGTTTCGAACGCACGCCCCACGACGATTCCGTTGACGTTCGTCCTGCCGGGCCGCGTGCGTTGCGACTGATAATTGCCGTACATGATGATGACGCCATCAATCTGAAACGGCGTGCCATCGATCACCTGAAGTCCACGCTGCGGCAGCCACGATGCGCCAATCGTGTCGAAAGGTGACAAACCGACGAACGGTTTCAGATCAAGCGGCTGGATTGATTGCGCTAACAGTTGCGACGCCAGCAAATGCAGTAATGCGAACAGCAGGCAAAAGCGTAGAGGAGAGTACAATTTCATGGTCGCCGGCAACGCAACGGTGCATGCGTGCGGCCCAGCTTGCCTCAGCAGAAGGGAGAGTCAATTCACTAGTCTGCTTTGCAGTGTCCTAATTTGAAATTAAGACACTACGGTCTGCCATTTTGCGACGTGTATGTGCTGGAAAGTCATCGTGGTCAAGGTTTGGGTAAGTGGCTCTTTTGGCCCGGGAACGCTCCCCAAAGCCGGAAATACCAATTGTAGAAAGCGTGAACGGCGGGAACTTTCTCGTCTAAGAGTTCGAGTGGGGCATACACCGTTTTGAGCGCGGGATCCATCCCCTTGATGTAGGTCGCCAGCTTGAAGGCCGGGCCGGGGCTCAAGACGTAAAAGACCGCGAAAAAGAGCGGTAGCCAAAAGAGCCATGAGCGCCTGGACGAAGTGGACTCTGCTCCAGTTTCCGGCGCACTCATGTTCGGCCCCTTGGCGCAGGCTTCTCCTTATGCCAACCGGTGCTTTGTTCGTAAGCGTAGGCGATCTTAAGAATGGCTTCCTCACCGAATGGCTTGCCTAACAATTGTAAGCCGATGGGCAGCTTCGGTGACTTGGTAAAACCGCACGGAATGCTGATGCCGCAGATACCCGCAAGATTGCACGAGATCGTGAACACATCTGAAAGATACATTTGCAATGGGTCGTCCGACTTCTCGCCAATCTTGAACGCAGCGGTTGGCGTCGTGGGCGTGACGATCGCATCCACTTTCTCAAATGCTTTCAGGAAATCCTGACGAATCAGCGTGCGCACCTTTTGGGCGCGCAAGTAGTAAGCGTCGTAGTAGCCGCTGCTCAGCACGTAGGTGCCCAGGATAATGCGGCGCTTCACTTCCGGACCAAACCCGGCGCCGCGGGTCTTGCTGTAAAGCTCGATTGGGTCGGCGCCGTCCACTCGCGCCCCGTAACGAATACCGTCGAAGCGCGCGAGATTCGCTGAAGCTTCCGCCGGCGCAATGATGTAATACGCGGCGGCGGCATACTCGGTATGCGGCAGAGAAATCTCTTCGACGGTTGCGCCGAGCGATTGCAATTGTTTTACCGCCGCATCAACAGCGGCCTTTACCTCCGGGTCGAGCCCGCCAACCATGTATTCCTTCGGCAGGCCCAGCCGCAGTCCCTTGATGTTTCCATCAAGTGCTACCGCGTAATCAGGCACCGGCTGATTGACGCTGGTTGAATCACGTCCGTCATGACCGGCGATGACTTTCAACACGGTGGCAGCATCAATCGTGTTCTTGCTGAAACAGCCGACTTGATCCAGCGAAGACGCATAAGCGACGAGGCCGTACCGGGAGACGCGACCGTAGGTGGGTTTCAGACCAACGCAGCCACACAGAGCCGCTGGTTGCCGAATCGAGCCGCCCGTGTCAGTGCCTAAACTGGCGATGACTTCATCCGCGGCGACCGCTACCGCCGAACCGCCGGAGGAGCCGCCCGGAATGCGCGTGGTGTCCCACGGATTGCGCGTGACACCAAATGCGGAGTTCTCGGTCGAGCTACCCATCGCAAATTCATCCATGTTCAGCCGGCCAAAGACAACGGCGCCGGCGGCCTTGAGTTTCTCGGTGACGGTAGCGTCGTAGGGCGAAATGAACTTTCCGAGAATTTTTGACCCGCAGTTTAGCGGCTGACCTTTGACGGCAATGACATCTTTAACCGCAATCGGCACACCGAGCAGCGGCTTTTGTGCGTGCGTCGCACCGCTGGCGATGGCTTGATCCGCAGCGTCTGCCTGGGCGAGGGCATCTTGAGCGTCATGGCTGATGAAGGCGTGAAGCTGGCCGTCCAGGCGCGCGATCTGGTCAAGGCACGCGCGTGTGGCTTCGCGGGACGAAACTTCGCGCTTCGCCAGCCGGGCGGTGAGTTCCGAAATAGTCAGTTGATTGAGCATCGCCGAACGCGAATTGTGCGCAAAGCCAGTGGCAAGTGCAATGGTTTGCAGTTCCTCCTTGCCCGCGAAGTTGTTGTTTCGTCAACATGGCTTAAGGGAAACGGGAGACTCGAAACATGCGCACACTGATCAAACATGTCCTCGCTGCCGCTGAAGCGAAGGATGACGTCACCATCAAAGGCTGGATTCGCACCCGCCGCGATTCCAAAGGGTTTTCATTCCTCGAACTCAATGATGGTTCGTGCCTCGCCAACGTGCAGGTGATCGTGGATGCCGGCACGCCCGGCTACGACCAGATCGCGCATTTCACAACGGGTGCGTCGGCGGTGGTGGAGGGAAAGCTTGTTCCTTCGCCGGCCCAGGGACAGAAGTGGGAACTGCGCGCGGCGAAGATCGAACTGGTTGGCACCGCCGACGCCGCTTATCCGCTGCAAAAGAAAGGGCACACGCTGGAATTTCTGCGAACCATTGCGCACTTGCGTCCGCGTTCGAATCTTTTTGGCGCGGTGTTTCGCACGCGCAGCCGGTTGGCCTTCGCGGTTCACGACTTTTTTCAAAGTCGCGACTTCGTTTACGTGCACACGCCCATCATCACGGCGAGCGATTGTGAGGGCGCCGGCGAGATGTTCAAAGTGACCACGCTCAAGGGCAAACCGGGCGAGAAGCCCGAAGCCGATTTCTTTGGGAAGCCGAGTTACCTCACTGTGAGCGGCCAATTGGAAGCTGAGACGTTCGCTTGCGCGCTTTCGAACGTTTACACGTTCGGCCCGACCTTCCGCGCCGAAAATTCCAACACCGCCCGCCACGCCGCTGAGTTCTGGATGATTGAGCCGGAGATGGCCTTTTGCGATTTGCAGGGCGACATGGATTTGGGCGAGGAGTTCATCAAGGCTATGGCAAAATACGCTTTGGAGCATTGCACCGAGGACCTCGCGATGTTCACGAAGTTCGTGGACAAGGGTCTGAGCGAGCGGCTCAAGTTCGTGGTCGAGCGCCCGTTCGTGCGCGTGCCGTACACGGAAGCAGTGGATATCCTGAAAAAGTCCGGCCAGCAGTTCGAATATGCGGTTGAATACGGCCAGAACTTGCAATCCGAGCACGAACGCTTCTTAACCGAGGAGCATTTTAAATCGCCGACCACCGTCTTCAACTACCCGCGCGAGATTAAACCGTTCTACATGCGTCTGAACGATGACCAGAAAACTGTGACAGCCATGGACGTACTCGTGCCGGGCATCGGCGAGGTCATCGGTGGTGCGCAACGCGAAGAACGGCTGGAACAGCTTCGCGACAACATGAAGTTCCACAAGTTGAACGAGGCCGATTACTGGTGGTACACAGACTTGCGGAAATACGGCACCGTGCCGCACGCGGGATTTGGTCTGGGTTTTGAGCGCTTGTTGATGTTTCTAACAGGCGTCTCCAACATCCGCGATGTCATCCCGTTCGCTCGCACGCCGGGGAATGCCGAGTTTTAGGCGTGGTTATTCCACGATCTTCGGCACCATAAACAGTCCATTGGCCTTGGCCGGGGCATTACGCAAAGCGTCTTCGTGCGGCAATGATGGCCGCACTTCATCCGGGCGAGTGACGTTAACCGTGGGCACCGCATGAGCCGTGGGCTCAACCTGACTGACATCCAGCTCTTTCAACTTCTCCATGAACCCAAGAATGTTGCCCAATTGAGCGCCAAGCTTCTGCTCTTCCTCCGGCGAAAGTTGAATGCGCGCCAGATGCGCCACGTATTTGACGTCAAAATCGCTCTCAGCCATGGCGGGAAAATAAAGTTCCAAGTTCCGAGTTCCAAGTTCCAAATCCGTTTGCCGGACGAAGAGACGCCTCACGCCAAGGGCGCAAAGGACGCAAAGCTTCGGTCGATGGAAACGAATCCGCGAATAAAACTTCCAGTCTTTGCGACCATTGCGGCCTTTGTGTGAGGCTTCGGTTCCAAACCGCGTCAATCCTCGTCGAACTTCCGCTTGAGCAGTTCTTCGATTTCGTTGATGGCGGCGTTGGCGTCCCGACCTTCCGCGTGGACGCGCAATTTGCTGCCCGGTCCGGCGGCCAGCATCATCAATCCCATGATGCTCTTGCCATTTACTTTCTCGCCATCTTTCTCGACGAAGATGTCGCAGGCAAAGCGATTGGCCGTCTTGACGAACATGGCGGCGGGCCGGGCGTGGATACCCAGCTTGTTTACCACGGTGAGTTCCTTGCTCAAGGAACCATCGTCATTCGCTTTCTTTGCACTCATGTGGACGGCACTGGAAGTATGTCAAAAGCGCTTTGGCGCGCCAACGAATTCTATCCGGTTTGCGGTTGGGCCATCTGAGCCAGCAGCCGCTCGTTCAATTCGCGGGCCGGGTTGTAGCCGCTTAGTGTCAATTTGGTGTGCAAGGCGGCGACTTCAATCAGCCGGGCAATATCGCGTCCCGGTTTCACGGGAATAATCATGTGAGGAATCTTGACCCCAAGGATTTCCGTGAACTGCTGTTCCATCCCCAACCGGTCCACGTCGGGCACGTCATGCCAGCTCTTGAGGGACACCACCAGGTCCAGGCGTTTGTTGGAGCTGACGCTCTTGACGCCAAACATCGCGGCGACGTTGATGATGCCAATGCCGCGCACCTCCATGTGATTGCGCGTCAGGTCGGAACAAGTGCCAAAGACTTCCTTCCCATCAATCAAGGTGACTTTGGTGACGTCATCCGCGACGAGGCTGTAACCGCGTTCAATCAAAGCGAGCACGCTCTCGCTTTTGCCGATGCCGCTCTCGCCTTTGATGATGACGCCCACGCCCAGCACGTCCACCATGCTCCCCATCTCCGTCCCGCGCGGGGCGAACATTGTATCCAGCGCCAGGGTTGCCTGGTTGACGAACTTCACGGTGAGCAGGGAAGAACGGAAAACCGGGATGTTCGCCTTGTTGGCGGCGCGAATCAGTTCGGCATCCGGGTCCAGATTCCGGCTGAACACGAGGCAGGGAACTTTGAATTCAAAGAGCCGGGCGTAGCAGCGCCGTCGCTTCTCGGCGTTCAAGGAGCGGAGAAAATACACATCGGCATTGCCCAGCACCTGAATGCGTTTGTAGGCAAAATAGCGCGTGAACCCGGCGAGGACGAGCCCCGGTCGGTTGACGCTGGACTCCAGGATCACCCGGTTCATCCCCTCTTTGCCCGCGAGCAGTCCCATTCTCAATTGCTCGGCGTGCGCGCGGTAGAATTTGTCCACTGTAACAAGGTCGGTTTTCATCAGGTCACTTTAGTTCGTGAATTTTGCGCGGTAATAACACTGCGAGTTGGTGGAACTGGTTTGAATCGCTCCGACGCCAGTGGTTAACGTGAGATTGGTCAAGAACGACCAGGACGGCGGAAAGCTGCTGGCAACTTCGATATCGCATTCCGCTCCCACCGGGCCACTGATTTCAAGATGCAATATTCCATTTGCCGCCTGCGGCGTGCGCAGGATCAAAGTCTTCGCATTCGCCGTGTGGCGGAAGTTCTGACGGAACATGGACCACGGACCATCGGCAAATTGCGTTCCCGTGGGCAGGTAATAAAGATTGCCTGCGGTGGAACCCACAAATAACCCGCCATCCGGGCCGATTACGGGCGACGAGACGACCGGTCCGCCGATGGGATATTGCCAGCGGCTCGTGCCATCCGGGTTAATGACATGAAGGTTGAAATCATCCGAGCCGACAAACACCGTGCCGTCCCGTCCAAGGGCTGGGGACGATTTGACTGCCCCGCGCGTTTTGTAAGTCCAGTGGGTGGTGCCGTTGGGATTGATGGCATACAGGTTCGAGTCGGTTGAGCCGATGTAAACGACGCCGTTCGAGCCAATGGCGGGAGAAGACCAGATCGCGCCGCCCGTAGTCACCGGCCAGCCGCTCTTGGGAGTTCCGTTGGTCGTGAACGCGTACACTTTGCCGTCCAACCCGCCGACATAAACGCTGCCATCGCTGCCAATGGCCGGGGATGAATAGACGCCATTCGTCACGGTCACCGGCCAACCGGTGAGCACCGCGCCGTCGCTGGGATTGAACGCGTAGAGGTTGTCCGTTGCATGCATGGAGCCGACATAAATGGTCCCATTCAATGCGATGGCGGGTGAGGACAGAATGTTGGAACCGGTAGAACTCGTGGACCACTTTACCGTGCCATCACCATTGAGGGCGTAGAGTTTGCCATCACCTGAACCAACGTAAATGGTGCCGTCGTTGGCGAGGGCCGGGGAGGAGACAATCTCACCACCAAGATTGGTGCGCCAGATCATTGTGCCGCTGGAAGCGATGGCGTAGAGATTGGAATCGTTGCAGCCCGCGTAAATGACGCCGGTGGGACTTAAGGCTGGCGAAGAGTTGAAAGGCTGATTGGTAGTGCCGCCGAATGACCACTTTACCTTTCCAGGAAACTCCAGCCGATTAGTTGGAAACGTCAATGCATGCGTATTGGTACCTCCATTGCCGATTGCGTAAAGATTTCCGTTGGTATCGCCAGCGTAGATTGTTCCGTCAACACTGATAGTCAGAGAACTGTGAATCGCGTTTGTGAGCTCAATAAATGGTGGGATCGAGAAAGACTCGCGAACACGAACGTCGTCCGGTAACAAGTTGCTTGCGGAGTTTGTAGCAGTAAATCCCATCCCTCGTTTTGCAAATGCCGCCCAAATTTCGAGATTGTTCTCTTGGCCAGTCCTAATTCGATCGGCATTTATGATTGCGTCTCGGGCGGCTAAAAAGGTCGGATTAGGGCCACTTAAATTCATGCCATCAACGGCAAGCTGCAGGGTCAGCCAGTTGCCATTCAGCAGCCCATGCTTTCGAACAAGATTCGCGCGCAGATCCCAAAGAGCAACACACCACACTTCACCGATTGAATGAGGATCCCATTCCACTATGGAATTGCTGTTCGTTGGATTGTGGAGGGGGCTTAAGGGAACAGAAGGATACGGATCAACGCCTTCGGGGAAGTAAGGCAAAATATTCCTAAGAGTTAGTGGGTTTTTTGCCAGATCAGTTGAATAAGGATAGCGGCGAAGCCCAAAATAGTAATTCGGCCAAAGGGAGTTCGTCTTGTAAAGAACGGTCGAGTAGCTAGCAACTGGAAACGATCCGCCTCCGCCATCACCGCTTAATAAAGCCAGTGAAAAAAAATCTGACCATCCTTCCGCAAGACCTAGACTCGCGGCGGCACTGATTCCTACTCCTTCGCCCACTCGCCGGTTTGAAAGCAGATGAGTGTACTCGTGTAGGATCACCGTTGCATCCAGCGCTCCGTCTCGTTCAAAATTTGGCCCATCAAAGAGAGCGAGATTTACTTGTCCTGGGAGACCATCTTGTGCCGGATGATCAGAGAATGCGGCGTTTCGTGTACCGACCATTGCGCCATATTGTACGTTTATCTGAACCGGGTCACCGTCGACGGCATTCGTCCCACCTCTTCCGAAATTATCATACTGGAAATTATTTGCCTTCTCATCAAATCCCAATTCGTAGAGTACGTCATGCATCCAGTTACACCAATAGAAAGCGTTAAGCACGGATGCGTTTGGATTGGCGACATTGGTGGGCGACTGAGACAAGTCGGCAGTGAACACGGAACCGGTAAACTCTACCCTGCCATTTGTAAACATTCCAAGCGGTCGTGGGGGAGAGGCGCTGCCAGTGCTCCCGTATGCAGGAAGGGCTTTTGTCCAATCCAAATGGGCATCTACATTATTACCAATTGTCGTATTAGTAAGCCCGAACGACCAAACGTTTGTATTGACCCATCCGGCTGGCGAAGCATTCGTAGAATAGGCTGTGAGTGTCAGGTTCACTTGTGTGATAACGGAGGCTTGGTTCGTCAGGGGCGTTGACCAACCAGGTAGCATCGGCGAGGGGCTCTCCTTGTCAAAGACTTGGTATGTAGCTTCGACTGCACTGCTCGTCCAGCAGTGGCGAACCAAGATTTCACCAGTCGAGGCTTCAACCAGTATTTGAAAGAGTCTGCCGGTAGTTTTTCCAGTGAGCACAATGCGCCAGCAAATCCGGAGCGTTGTTCGATTCATTGGTAACCAAACTAGGGAAGCTTCAGCCTCGCCGACAATTGCAGCGCCCACCAACTTTTGCCGTCGAACATTACCAGCCGGCCCCGCAACCACAACCAGGTCCGAAGCCAACTCTTCGGATTCGCCAATGTTCGTCGCCGCACGAGCAGTCGCATCAAGTGCTGAAAGGAGTACTGCATTCTCTCGGACCGACCGAGTGAGATCTGGCATTATTTGGGCGGAAAGCGAGACAAGGGAGTCTGTGTGTGTGAAGTTGGCAATGATTATACCTTCAAAAACGGGAATCTCTTCTAGCGCTTGTTTCCATACCACTGTCCGAATCCGATTACGTCCTGCCGCAGATTCAGATGTAATTCGTAGTGTGTTTAAGATGCTTGCATCAAAACCAAATAGGTCTTTGTACAGCTCAAGGAATGTTCTAAGTGCCCGAAACCGATCTGATTCATCGATCACCACTGCTGGTAACAAGGCGGCACCAAGAGGGGGTGGAGGAAATTTGCTGTAGTCATAAGAACGCTCAGGTTCGTATAAAAACCCACTTGTGGAGCGAAGTTGATTTGGTGTTCCCAATATTGAATCAACGTCAACCTCAAGTGAAGGGACGTTCGCTTTTAACCTATCCAACGCAACAGCGCGAGCTGGCTCGATCAACTCAGAGTCTTTTGCTTTAGGGCGACGTTGATCAAAGTTTGGCAATTCGGATGCGTCGACTCTTGCAACGCAAGCAGTGACTAGTGCAGCGATTAGAAGCGAGGCGGGTTTCATGGGTTTGAAATAGCATTTCAAGCATATGGCCGCAAGCGAACCGATAACCGCTAACTTGCCATCACATGTGCTTACGCGCAGGAAGTTGGATACAAGATGATCTTGCAAACATCCGCCATTAAGTTACTCTTTCTAACCGAAGCAACGTAAGCACCTACCGCCCGTTACTTCGTGACCGCAACCGCATATGACCTTTATTAGAAAGTTTCTCGCAGTTGTTGCAATAGCGCTTGCTCATCTCTCAGTCTCAGGACAGGGGGAAATCAATTTCCGAAATACTGCCGACACGTTGATCTTCACTAATTCAGCAGTCGGTGGAGCCGCAACGGGCCCAATTACGGGTTTGTCGGGAACCACTTATTTTTTCGGCCTTTTTGTGGCTCCAATCGGAACTTCGGACCCCAGCTTGTTCACCTTTACAGGTTCGTACGCAAGTAATACGAGTGCGGCGGGACGGTTGTCTGGCGGCACTTCTATAATTCCGGGTTTTGACCCCGGAAGCACCGTATGCTTACTGGTTCGAGGGTGGTCTGCAAACATCGCCACAACCAACTACCCGGCGGTCGTAAGTTACTTGAGCAACCCAACATTTGTCGGGTGGTATGGAGAATCCGAAATCGGCACACTTGCTCTCGGGGGTGGCGTTTCCGGTTCAACCAGTGTTTTCGGCACTAGCCCTGAGCAAATCGGTGGGTTCACTCTTGAAATGCACCCCATTCCGGAGCCTTCCTCCATCGCTGTTGCCGCACTCGGTTTCGCAGCGCTGTGGTCTTTACGGCGGCGCTCGCATTGATTGCGGGCGCGTTGTAGCCTGTTACAAGTTGAATTCCGGTCCCAGGTAAATCTCCCGTGCCTTGGGATCATTGGCCAGAAACTCCGCCGAACCTTCGATCAACACCTGGCCTTTCACGATGATGTAGCCGCGGTCAATCAGCTTAAGCATTTCGCGCGCGCTGTGGTCGGTGATCAACAGTCCCAATCCCCGGTCGCGCAGGCGGCGCACAATCTTTTGCACTTCGTAAACCGCAATCGGATCGATGCCCGCAAACGGTTCGTCCAGCAGTAACAGCTTCGGGCTGGTGACCAGAGCGCGGGTGATTTCGAGGCGGCGTTTCTCGCCACCGCTCAGCGTGTAGGCTTTGCTCTTCGCCAGGGCGGTTAAATCAAGTTCCTCCAACAGGTATTTCAGGCGGATGGCGCGCTCGGTGCGGTTCATCTCGCACGTTTCGAGAATGGCGAGAATGTTTTGTTC
>DASUGI010000200.1:0-11857 GCA_036274115.1 Verrucomicrobiia bacterium | reverse complement strand
GCCGACAGTTGCGACAACAGGATAACACCAACGATGCGTTGTCGATTGCCAACGCCGAGTTGCGCCAACAGCGTGATCTGCTCGACTCGTTCATCAACAGCCTGCCCGGGGTGGCGTATGTGGTGGACACCGAAAAGCGTTTGCGGCGATGGAATCGACGTTTTGCGGAGGTCACGGGGCTTAGCCCGAAAGAACTGGATCATTTCGACACGCGGGTCCTGTTTACCCCGGAAGAGGCGCCCATGGTTCAGGCGGGGATGATTCGCGCCATGACGGAAGGTGCCGCCAGCGTCGAGGTCAACTTTCTGGATCGCTCCGGCAAGCCGACGCCTTATTACTTCACCGGTGTGAGAGCGATGCTGGATGGCGTGCCCTGCATGGTGGGAATCGGGATCGACATTTCGGCCCGCAAGCAACGCGACGGGCTGCTGAACGGTCAAAAGCGCGTGTTTGAGATGATTGCCACGGGGGCGCCGCTTCACGAAACGCTGGATGCGCTGTTGCGATTAATTGAAAGTCAGTCGCCTGATCTGCTTTGTTCGGTTTTGCTGCTCGACCCGGATGGCCTTCACTTGCGACATGGCGCCGCCCCGAGTTTGCCGGAGAGTTTTATCCAAAGTGCGCATGGGCTGCCCGTGGGGCCGAGCGCCGGCTCGTGCGGCACGGCGGTCTTCCGGCGTGAACCCGTCGTCGTGGAAGACATCGCCACGGACCCGCTTTGGGAAGGGGCTCGTGAACTCGCGGCCGCCCACAATTTGCGCGCCTGCTGGTCCACTCCCATTTTTGACGCAGAACAGCGCGTGCTTGGCAGCTTCGCGATTTACTATCGTACCGTTGCCCGCCCCAATGAGCACCATCGGCAATTGATTGAGATTGCGACGCACACCGCGGCGGTTGCGATTACCAAGCAACAACAGGAAGCGGCGTTGCAGGAAAGCGAACTGCGCCATCGGCTGCTCGGTGAGATCATTGTCTCCTTTGCGTTTGCGTATCGCGTGCAGCCCGACCGTCGCGTGGAATTGGAATGGGCGACGGAGCCAATGCAGGACGTCATCGGTTACTCGGAGGAGGATTTAAAAGGCAAAATCAGTTTTCGAAGTTTGATTCACCCGGAGGATCGGGCGGGCCAGCAAGCGGCGCTCGACCGCGTGTTGAATGGTCATTCAGAAATCATGGAATTTCGTTTGAAGACCCGCGGCGGACTCTACCGCTGGCTGCAGTGCTATAATCGCCCCGAGTGGAGTGAAGATGAGCAACGCGTCGTACGCATCTACGGCGCCTCGCAGGACATCACCGAACGCAAGCTCGCTGAGGAAGCTTTGCGCAACAGCGAAGAACGTTACCGCCTGATTATTGACACCGCCGAAGAAGGCATCTGGACGATAGATGCCGAGAGCAACACTTCGTTTGTGAATCCGAAGATGGCGCGGATGCTGGGCTGCACCGTATCGCAAATGATGGGCCGATCCATGTTCGAGTTCATGGACGGCGAAGGCCGTGAAATTGCCGCGGCCAACGCGGAGCGCCGGCGGCAGGGCCTTCGGGAGCAGCAGGAGTTCAAATTCCGGCGCCAGGATGGCTCCACCCTCTGGGCGGTCCTGGCGACCAGTCCCATTGACGATTCGAGCGGACGTTACCTCGGTGCCCTGGCCATGGTGAGTGACGTCACGGAAAGAAAGGCGGCGGAGCTGGAGGGAGCGCGGGCGCGGCAACGCGCCGACCTGCTGTCCGGGTTAATCCATCACCTGACGGAAGCTCCAACCGGCAAGGAGGCCGCCCGGCACATCCTGCAAACCGCCGACCAACTGCTCGGATGGGATGCCTGCTGGATGTATCTCTGGCATGCGCGTGTGGGAAAATTTGAAGTGGTGCTGGCCCTGGACACCGTTGACGGCGAGCGGCGGGAGGTGCCGGCAAATCTCGAGACCTTGACCCACCCCTCGCCCATGGCCCGACGGGTGATGGAAGAAGGCCCGCAATTGCTGCTACGTCAGAGCGAAGTTGAACAGACGGCCCCGCTGCAAACCTACGGCAACAAGCGCCGCTCGCTTTCCCTGATGTTTGCACCCGTCCGGCATGGAGGCGGGCTCATTGGCATCATTTCGATTCAGAGCTACCGGGCGCAGGCCTACGATCCCGCTGCATTGGAGTTGTTCCAGTCTCTGGCAGACTATTGCGCCAGCGCGTTACAACGGATTCGCGCTGAGGAGTCGCTGCGTGCGGCCGGCGAACGCCTGCACCTGCTTTCGCAACGGCTGATTGAAATTCAGGAAACGGAGCGCCGCCATCTGGCGCGCGAATTGCACGATGAAATCGGCCAGGCCCTCACTGCGACGAAGCTGAATCTGGAGGCCCTCGCCCGCGAAGCCGAGCCCGCCGCGCGGACCAAGCGCACCGCCGACAGCATCGCCATGGTGGAACACCTTCTGCAAACGGTCCGCAATCTCTCCCTGAATCTGCGCCCCCCGATGCTGGATGATCTGGGGTTGGTGGCGGCGTTGCGGTGGTTGTTGGATCAACACGCACGCACGACGGGCCGGACAGTGAACTTTGATCACACCCTCACGGAGGATCGCTTCTCACCCGTTATCGAAACGGCGTGTTTTCGGGTGGCACAGGAAGCGTTGACGAACATCACGCGCCATTCCAAAGCGCAGACCGTGCACGTCGACTTGCGACAGGACGACGGGCGACTCACGCTTTCGGTCCGGGATGACGGGAGCGGCTTCAACGTCGCGGATGCCCGACGTCGCGCCACCCGCGGGGGCAGCCTTGGTCTTGTCGGAATGGAAGAGCGTGTGACGTTTGTTGGCGGCGAACTTTCCGTCACCTCGTCGGCGGAAGGTACCGAATTACGCGCTTGGTTTCCGCTAAATCCCGGGCAGTCTGTTGGTGCGCCTTACAACTCATGAAACCTCTTCGCGTATTGTTGGTGGACGATCATGCGCTGGTGCGCGCGGGTTTGCGCGAGTTGCTTCAAAAGCTTCCCGATGTCGAGGTGGTCGCCGAGGCCGGCGATGGGCGCGAGGCCCTGGGCCTCGTCAAGAGCGCCTTGCCCAATCTGGTGTTGCTGGACATCACCATGAAGGGACTCACGGGATTGGAAGCGGCAGAGCGCATCGTCAAAGATTTCCCTGGCGTGAAAGTGGTAATGCTGTCCATGCACGCCAACGAAGAATACGTGTTGCGGGCCCTGCGGGCGGGAGTAAGCGGTTACATTATCAAAGACGCGGCCATTGTGGAATTGGAATTGGCCATCAAAGCTGTGGTAGCTGAGGAGACCTATCTGAGCCCGAGCATTTCCCGCAGTGTGATTGAAAACTACCTCAACCGCACGGGAGACAAATCAAGTCCCCTGGAACAACTCACGCCCCGACAGCGCGAAATTCTTCAACTCATTGCCGAAGGCCAGAGCACCAAGGAGATCGCTTTCACGCTGAAGCTCAGCGTCAAGACGGTTGAAACCCATCGCGCCCAATTGATGGACCGCCTGGAGATTTATGACGTCGCCGGGCTCGTTCGTTACGCCATGCGGGTGGGCTTGATTACTCCCGAGTAAGCTTCTTCTCCCCGTCTTTTCAGGTTTTCCCCGATAGGCGATTTATTGCCGCAATGTGACACTGCGGAGAATGAGACTTTCTCCGGTGAACAAAACTCGCCGCCGCCGGGCGGACGGGAGTGCCACTGCCACACTGGATCAACTGACCCCCCGCCAGCGCGAAACGCTCCAGCTCATCGCTGAAGGCTACAGCACCAAGGAAATTGCTTTCGCTCTTGGAGTGAGCGTGAAAACGGTCGAGACCCACCGGGCGCAGTTGAAGGAACGGCTTGGGATTTATAGTGTTGCCGGTCTGGTGCGCTTTGCACTGCGCGTGGGCCTGATTGCTACTTAATAGCAAGTAGTTCGACCGAGGCACTTTCCGGTTGGAAGCCTGCACCGCCGGCGTTTGGAAAAGACTCAGGTTTTCCCTGAATAGGCGGTCCGGCGAAACAGTGGAAGAATTCGTGCTCCTATGAGCGATCATCTGCCACCTGTAAGCGCTACCACCGCTGGTGTGTTTGGTGCGCGTGCTCGTGCCATCCGGTTGCTGCTCGCCAACGACGAGAACAGATTTTTCGATGGCTTCCGAGCCGAGTTGGATTCCGAGTTTGAAGTAGTCGCAACGGCGCGGACAAGTGAAGAGGCCTTGCGCCGCGCGCTCGATCATAAACCGGATGTTGTGCTTCTCGGCGCCTGGAGAGCTGACGAAGAGACCGCGACTCTCCGTCGAATGAAAGCGCTCCCGCGTCCGCCCAAGGTGCTGGTTCTGGCCGAGCGCGATTGCCAGGAGTCCTGCCTCGACCTGCTTGCTGCGGGAGCCGATCTGTGCCTGCCCCGGTCCCATTTCCCATCGCAATGGCGTTCGGTGATCCGGCGGCTTGCGCTGCCGACTTGAAGTGACAACGCCGGTCTCAGGAATTCCCCGATTTCCTTTCATGATGTCTCTCGACAACACTGCGCGTTTTATGGCGCTGAATGGGAACTCACGATCACAGGGGAGCGGAACCGTCGAGCGCAAACGCACTCGAATTCTGCTGGCAGACAGCAACGCCTCTTTTCTGGAGTTTGCTCGCGAGGAACTTTCGGTTCATCCGGACCTGGAAGTTGTCGGCTGGGTGCGCACCGGCAAGGAAGCGTTGGCGCTGACGCGGCAACTGTCACCGGATGTTGTTTTCCTCGATCTTTTCGCCGTCTTGCTCGACTTGTTCGTGCCGGGGCAGAATGCGATGGAAACCATTGTCCGGCTCAAGGCACTTCCGAACCCGCCGAAAATCATCATTCTCTCCCATCGCGAGAGCCCCGAATACCGCCCGGGCGCGTTTGCCGCCGGCGCGGACGAATTCCTGACCAAGCCGGAGTTCAAGCAGCTTGCCCAACCACTCATTCGCAAACTGATGTCGCCGGTGTGAACGGAACAACACCGCGTACGATTGGTTCCGTCGCGGGGCTGCCCGAGGGCAAGGTTTTCTTTTGCGCACAACGCAACGCCACCGAAACTTTTGGGAAATTTTTTCTTGAGGTAACGGATTAATAGGTTCATGTACTGGCACGGAGCGTGCAATAGTTCGCGCCAGTCGTACCCGATCTTTGGAAGCCGAAACAGGAACAGATTTACCCTGCCCTGTACGTGATTCGTGGCTGAATCCTTGAACCGTAATTATACGAAAATCCTGGTGTTTGTTCGTGATCGCAGCCGACAGGCCTTGATTGGAAGTCGAACGTTATCCGGTGGGCACCGCATGTTGTTATCAACATGTTCAAAGGAGTAGCTACACACGGCAATGGTGGGGTCACTTTAAAGCCCGTCTTTGTGACGGGCTTTTTCTTTTGCAACAAACTGCAACTGAAGTCTTCAACCGCCACGAACCGTTCAATGGCAGCTTCCCTCTCCCCTCAATGGGGAGAGGGATCGAGGGTGAGGGGTGGTCCTTTCACACCAGCGTGGTTCTAGTGCTTTTTCTTTTGGGCAATCCGTGTCCAACTGCTAGGCTGGAATCATGGCGCGCGACGACCTGTTTTCATCCACCTCGCCGCCGGAGATTTCTGAATCCAGTCCGGCAGCGCATGAGCCTGCGCGCCATCAACCCCTGGCCGCGCGCATGCGCCCGCGCCATCTGGACGAATATGTGGGCCAAACCCACATCCTGGCGCCGGGCCAATTGCTGCGCCGAGCTATTGAGGCTGATCGCATCCAATCGTTAATCTTCTACGGACCACCGGGTACTGGAAAAACCTCGTTGGCTCAGATCATCGCCAGCCAAACAAAGAACAAGTTTGAGCGTCTCAGTGGTGTGGAATCCAACGTGGCTGACATGCGCCGCGTTCTTTCGGGCGCAGCCAATCGCCTCGCTAACACTGGCCAGCCCACCATCCTGTTCATCGACGAGATCCACCGCTTCAGCAAATCCCAACAGGATGTGCTGTTGCCCGATGTCGAGAGCGGCGTGGTGAAACTCATCGGTGCCACCACGCACAATCCCTTCTTCTTCGTCAATTCGCCGCTCGTTTCGCGCTCACAGATTTTTGAGCTGAAGCCCCTGACCGAGGATGAGTTGTTCGATTTGATCGCCCGAGCCTTGATTGATGCCGACCGCGGCATCGGGTACATGAAAATCAAGATCGAGAAGGAAGCCGCGCATCATCTGGCCAAGCTCGCCGATGGCGATGCGCGCAAGGCTTTGAACGCGCTGGAAATTGCGGCGCTTACCACGCCCCCTGATGCGGATGGTGCGGTCCGTATCACGTTGCAAGTCGCCGAGCAAAGCATTCAGAAAAAGGCGGTGGTCTATGACGGCGATGGCGACGCGCATTACGACACCATTTCCGCGTTCATCAAATCCATGCGCGGCAGCGATCCGGACGCGGCGCTCTACTGGCTGGCCAAGATGATTCACGCCGGTGAAGACCCGCGCTTCATCGCGCGGCGCATTGTGATCCACGCGGCGGAAGACGTGGGACTGGCCGACCCGATGGCCCTGGTGCTCGCCAACGCCGCGTTTCAGGCTGCGGAGTTCATCGGTTGGCCCGAGGCGCGGATTCCGATCGCCGAAGCGACCATTTACATCGCCACCGCCAACAAGAGCAACAGCACCATCACGGCAATTGACGCCGCATTGGAGGATGTAAAGTCCGGTCGCACACTCGCCGTGCCGGAACATTTGCGGGATGCGCACTACAAAGGGGCGAAACGCCTTGGCCATGGCGAAGGCTACAAATACGCGCATGACTACGAAGGCCATTTCGTGCCGCAGGATTACCTCGGCGCTGACAAACGTTACTACGAACCCACCGAGCAGGGTGTGGAGAAGAAAATCAAAGAGCGACTCGATCAGTGGCGGCAGTTGCGCCAGGCCGCTCGCGAACCCGGAAAGGCTTCTGAGTCGAAATGAGCCAGCAAAATTTCGCTGGTTAGGCTGTATCCAGGACTCTTCGCCTTTCCAGCCAATGAGGCTTACAGAGAGGATTGAGTTGTCGTTTTTCTTGTTCGCTCCCCTACGGGATAAGCCCGATCCAGAGCCTGGATATTTTTCGCCGGGCAAGTTTGACAATAGATGGCAATAGATTGAAGATGCGCGTATGGCTTACACCGAAACAAGTCATTACGATGCCATCATCCGGCGGCACATTGACTCGGGAAGGGCTTCCAACAAGACCGAAGTGATTCATCAAGCGCTCACGTTGCTGGATGCGGTTACCCGCGGTAAGGGTCCGGACGGAGCCGCCTTTACCAACGCCAGTGAACTTGAGGAATTACTGTTGGCCGGTCTTGCTTCCGGCCCGGCCAAACCCATGACCGCCGAACGCAAGGCCAGAATTTATGGTCGGCTCAAGCGATGAGCTGGACGGCACGTCCGCAGGTGGACGAAGACCTGATCGCCGGACGTAATTTCATCCAGCCCGACAATCCCCGGGCCGCTCGGGCCTTTCTCGATGCAGCTTTCGCTCTGTTCGCCCGGCTGGCCCGGTTTCCCGAGATGGGCGCTCGCGCCCGGTTGAAGAATCGTCGGCTCAAGAAACTTCGTTACTTTGTCATGCCGCCTCCCTTCAATCGCTGGCTGGTATTTTACGAACCACTTCCCCGAGGAGTGGAAATCGTCCACGTCAGTTACGGCACGATGAACTGGAAGCAGTCCCCCAATTTGTTTAACTGATCCAAACGGATGGCTGAATCTCTGAACCACGCCAAGGCGAGCTTGCGCCAACAAATTGTCCCACAATTACGACGTTTGACGGCGGCGCAGGTCCAGGCTGATTCCGAGCAGACTTGCGAGCGATTGTTGGGGTTGCTGGTGTGGAAGCGGGCCAGGATTGTTCTGTTGTTTGCGCCCCTCCTGAACGAACCAGATGTTTGGCCGTTGTTGAATGAAGCGATTGCCGCCGGGAAAACCGTCGCATTGCCCGCGTTCGTTCCGGGAACAAGCGTCTACATCGCCCGTCAAATCATTGAGCCTTTACGTGATCTGGTGCAGGGAAAATTCGGAATTCCTGAACCCGCGCCGACTTGTCCGGAAGTTCCATTAAACCGGCTGGACTTGGCGCTAGTGCCTGGAATAGCCTTTGATGTAAGCGGTGGGCGACTGGGCCGGGGGAAAGGGTTTTATGACCGGTTGCTTCCCGCGGTGAACGGCCTGAAGTGTGGCGTGGCGTTTGACGAGCAAATCGTGGATGCCGTGCCGGTCGGGCCAATGGACGTTCGTTTGAATTGCATCGTGACGCCGACGCGCTGGATCGAGACCTGAGCCGCGCGCGGTCCTGAAATGACTTTGGTCTGGTACATTGCGGGAGCGGTGGCCTGTGCCGCCGCCGGGGCAGGTGTTTGTGCGATGATTCTTCACTCACGGAATCGCCGTCGTGAGGACAACCGCCGTCGCGAAGCGGAAGCGCAACTCGACAAAACCCGCCTGGCCGCCAGCCAGGAAGCCTCCCAACTTCGCACCCAACTGGAGCAGGCGCTCATCACGCAGCGCGCGGAATTCACCGAACAGGAACGCCGTTTTACGGAACGGGAATCGCTCCTCAACACCCAACTCACCCGCCTGCTGGAAACTGAAAAGGACTTGAAGCAGCAGAAGGAGTCCCTGGAAGCAAAGCAGGTGGCGCTGGAAAAGGCTCGGCAGGAACTGACGGGTCTGACGCAGCAACGCCGGGAGCAATTGGAGAAACTTTCCGGCCTGTCCGCTGAAACCGCCCGGGCGCAATTCCTCAAGGAGGTTGAGCAGGAAGCGCTGGCCGACGCGGCCAATGTCTCACGCATGATTCTCGACGATGCGAAGACTCGCGCCGAAGAAAAGGCACGCAAGATTATTGTGACCGCCATCCAGCGTTATGCGGGCAACCAGACTTTCGAGAGTTCCGCCGCAACGATCATGCTGGAGAGTCCGGAGTTGAAGGGCCGCATCATCGGGCGCGAGGGACGCAACATCCGCGCCTTCGAAAATGCGACGGGCGTCACCGTGCTGATTGAAGATGAGCCCGGCGCAGTGATCCTTTCGGCGTTTGACCCGGTTCGCCGCGAGACCGCCAAGGAAGCCATGCTACGGCTGATTCAGGATGGCCGCATTCATCCGACGCGCATTGAAGATGTCGTGAATGCCGTGAAGTCGGAGATGGATGAAACCATCGTGCGCAAAGGCGAAGAGGCGGGGGCGCGCGCCGGCGTAACCATGCTGAATCCGGAAATCGTGAAGGTGCTCGGCAAACTGCACTTCCGTCAGAGTTTCGCGCAAAACCTCCTCGATCATTCGGTGGAGGTGGCGCAATTGATGGGGTTGATGGCTTCGGAACTGGGTTTGGACGCCAACATCGCCCGGCGCGCCGGTTTGCTGCACGACATTGGCAAAGCGCTGAGCCACGAAGTCGAAGGCCCGCATGCGATTGTGGGCGCAGATCTCATTCGCCGCTACGGCGAAAACGAAACGGTGGTCAATGGCGTGGCTTCTCATCACAACGATGTGCCTCCGACTGGTCCATGGGGCATTCTCGTGAGCGCCGCAGATGCCGTCAGCGCGGCCCGTCCGGGCGCCCGTTCGGAGAGCCTGACCACCTATCTCAAGCGCGTTGAAGAACTCGAGAAGATCGGGGGGAGCTTTGCCGGCGTGGATAAATGCTTTGCCCTGCAAGCCGGTCGGGAGTTACGCGTGTTTGTGCAGCCCCAGCAAGTGAACGACGAACAAGCCTTTGCCCTGGCGCGCAATATCGCGGCCCGGATTGAAAGTGAGGTTCAGTATCCCGGACAGATTCGCGTGACGGTGATTCGCGAGACGCGCTGTGTGGAAGTGGCGAAATAGTGCTTAATCCAAAAACGCGAGCCGCCTTCCAGATTAAGATTGGGAGTAAGAGTAAGATTAAGAACCTGGAGAATCAGCGGCCTTCGGTCATGCCTGCGGGAAGACCATTCTCCCAACCGATCGGGGCGTTCCAGGGACGCACGGATTCATTCTCCGGCTCAGTTGTGGCACAACCCGTGAAGAGAAGCCCTGCAACAAGTAGAAGCAGGCAATAGCAGCAGGTAACCCGGTTAAGGCGAAGACCGCTCACGATTCAGGATGGGCCGGAATGACCTGGTCGCCTTCGAGAACCTCGGTGATTTTCGAACCCTGCATGACGTTGGCAATGCAACGATCTTTTTGCACATCGCTGATGACCACCTTGGCCACGAACCGACCATCACGGCTCACCAGCATTTCGCCGCGCGGCTTGGCGCCTTGTTCCTGACCGAAATTCAACACAACAAACTCCCATTTCGGATCAGCGGCCAAAACCTTGCCTCGAAGTTCGGCGGGAAGCGTCACATAAGGAATTTTGCCGGTGATGTATTCCAACTCGGTCCTGGTTTTCTCGTAAGCGTACTGAAGGACTTTCTTTTCCTCCTGCAAGGCGTCGAGTGTCGTCTGAAGCTTGGTGATCTGCTTGCCGAGTCCCAGGATCTGCTCCGGCGAAAATCCCGTGGCCACGTATGCCGCCAGGTTCGCTTGTGCGTTATCACGTTCCTGAGTCGTTTTGGCCAGATTGGCGGCCAACTCATTGGACTTTTTCGTCAGGGCGTCGACATCGGCAACCGCCTTGTCTCGTTCCTGCTGGGTGGTGGCCAAAGTTTCCTTGGTTTGATTCAATTCCTTTTCGGTCTTGGCCAGGGTTCCCTTGGTGGTGGTCAACTCGGCATCCGTGTCGGTCCATTTCTTCTGCCAGTCGTTTCGTTCCGCAACGACGGTTTCGATCTTTTCCTTGACCTTGACGAAATTGAGCGCAGCCGCGGCGATGCAGGCAATGATCGCGACTATCAGACTGATTCGAATCAACATGGCTTGTGACTTTGCTTAAGTGGAAAAAGCCTAGTCCCTGGGCCAGAGGGTGTCAACGCCAGTTTAGCGAAGTTATTCCCCATGCCGGATTGTCTTTTGGGCGCGCCTCCGCCAACCTTCCCGGCCGTGAGTATAACCGATTCGTTCAATGATGCCCCAGTCTGCCGGCTTGATGCGCAACGCAAGGCCGTGGAACCGTGTTCCATTGTCATTTTCGGGGCCAGTGGCGACCTGACGGCCCGCAAGCTGATCCCGGCCCTCTATCATCTTTTCAAGGAAAAGCAGCTTCCACCCGCCTTTCGCATTGTCGGCTTTGCCCGACGGGAGAAAACGGATGAATCCTTCCGCGGGGAACTGCGCGAGGCCCTGGGCAAATTCTCCCGCACGCAGCCGGTGGACGACAAAGTGTGGACCGAGTTCTCCGCCAACATTGTCTATTGCATGGGCGACCTGACGGATTCTGCGGCTTACCAGAAGCTGGAGCAGCGCCTGGGTAGCTTTGGAAATGCGGATCTGCGCAACAACCTCCTCTTTTATCTGGCGATTTCGCCCAGTCAATTTGGCGAAGCGGTCGAGGAGTTGCACAAGGCCGGCTTGCTCAAGCGACCCGGGCACGGCGGCTGGCAACGTATCGTCGTGGAAAAGCCCTTTGGCCACGACCTCGCATCCGCCCACGCATTGAACAACGAGCTCACCCGTTACGCGCACGAGTCCCAGGTCTTTCGTATCGACCATTATCTCGGCAAGGAGACGGTGCAGAACATTTTGATGTTCCGCTTCTCGAACTCGATCTTCGAGCGGCTCTGGAGTCGCGAGTCGGTCGACCACGTTCAAATCACGGTCAGCGAGAAACACAGTGTTGGCGGGCGTGGCGGTTATTATGAAGAAGCCGGGGCGTTGCGGGACATGGTGCAAAATCACATTTTGCAGGTGCTTTCACTCGTCGCCATGGAGCCGCCCGTATCGCTCGAAGCCGAATCGATTCGGGATGAGAAGGTGAAACTTCTTAAATCCA
>DASUGI010000199.1:0-43521 GCA_036274115.1 Verrucomicrobiia bacterium | reverse complement strand
ACCTGACCAACAAGCAAGTGCCCACAATCATCCCTTCGGCGTGGGGCAAGAAAACCCAACAGAAACCGGCAGCCCTCGCAGCTTAGTCTTTTCTTTCGACCGACACAGCTCCTGTCAAGCGGCGCTCGGCGTGACGCTTACCACCAACCCGCCAGTTATGAATCTGCTGTGGCCGACCAATGGAATGCATCTCAGCGGAGATGGCTTTTACATTCGCGGTATCATCAACGACGAGACCGCGCAGTTGCTGGCACGAATGGTGGACACAAATGGTGTGACGAATGAAATCACCGGCATCGTGGAGCGCAATGGAACGTTTTGGGTGGAAGGACTGCCATTGGCGGCTGGGACAAACGAACTGACCCTCTTTGCCACGAATGCGGCGGGATATGGTGACATGATTGTGGAGAAATTTGGGAAGAAGGCCATTAGGAGCATGAACGAATCGCAGTCAAGAAACGCGAACCCCTAAATCACCGTGCACAACCCATTTCCTCGTCTCCTATTATTCGTGTTCATGTGTTTTGGTGTGGTTGATTGCGGGTTCGCTTTAGATAACTACGCAGTTTGGTGGGGTAATAAATCATCAAGAGATGCTCGGCCTTCTGATAAAATTCAGTCGTTCAAGATTCCGGCGGAATTACGACAAAACAAGAACGGAAGTCCAGTTGCTGGCTACGATCACGCCCTCGTGCTCTTAGCTGACGGAACTGTTTTTGGAATCGGGCGTAACTATTTTGGGCAAAGTCTGGGTTATCCGACGACGAATGGGGCGGTGGTGTCGGGCTTGGTTCGACCCAACAATCAGACTCTGTCCAACGTGGTAGCCGTCGCCGCAGGTTGGAACCATGGTTTAGCTCATAACGAAGACGGCAGTGTGTCCCTCTGGGGTAGGGATTTCTTTGGACGAAATATTCAGATTCGAGGTGGGTTTTCCAATATTGCCCACATTGCCGCTAGTTACTCCAAGCCGGTTGGCTTGGACCGCTCGGGGAAGGTAATTGACTTAGTGTCAGGAATGGCAGTCAGTCAATTGGTAGGAACAGATTTTCAGGCATTTCTGTCCCACAAAAAAGAACGCCTGTCCGGTTTGGCCCTGACTGATGCGGGATCCATATTACCGTGGTCAGAAAAAGGAGTCGTAGGTTTTAGCAAAGTACCTACTTTTGATGAACCCATCAAAGCGGTCAGTTGCGGAGGATCGTTTAGCCTCGTGCTCACTGCGAACGATTCGCTGCATTGTTGGACGGAAAATTATGAGGCATATCTCACAACCAATACGCTGCCATTTAAGAAGGAACTGCTTGAAAAAGGAACAAATGGCCCGAAACGCATCGTAGCAGTTTCCGCTAGCAATAATGTAAATCTGCTCTTAAGAGCCGATGGCACGGTAGAAAAGTGGGGGATCGATCCGAAAGACGACTTTGCAGTTCCGATGGGGTTAAGCAATGTGGTTGCGATCGCAGCGGGACAGACTTTTTGCATTGCCATCACCACCAATGCGGTGGTGGCGGAACGGTTCAAGCGTTAGATCACCAACTTCCAGGCTTACGACGTGGAACTGGCAACTGCCAGCGCAAGAACAGCCGTCTTCAGCCGGCTAGCAAGCGCACGAAAGCGGATGTCACGAAATTTCAGGCCCGCGCAGTGGTTCCTTTTTGAAAGATGCTCGCGCTGTTCGCCAGGTTCAGCACCGACAGGTCAACTCCGCCATTGGGATTGCGCAGGCGCGCCACCTTGATTTGGCTGGCGATCTTTTCAGCCGCCGGCATGGCGTAGTACTTGACGGCGCCAACCCCGGCTTCGGGCTTGAACACGATGAGCAGCAAACAGTGTTCGTCGATGTTCACCGCGAACAGGCTCAGCTTCTCGCCTTCCTGGTGGACGCTGTTGAAATTGGTTTCGCGCACCAGGCTGGCGATGGTTTGATTGGCCATGAAAGCGCCGGAACTCAGGGCCGCGATCGTGGTCAGGTCAAACTGCTGGGCATCGCCTTGATGCGTAATGAGGAAGCCGCCCTTGTCCATGATCAAAGCGGTGGTCGCTTCGGTCTGGAACAGCAGCTCGGTGAGAGTCTCATTAAACTGTTGAACGTCTTCCGACAGGAGTTCAGGTAGGGTGAACATAGTTTTATCCTCGTTTCTTTCGGTCAAATTCGCCGGCAATCGCGGCGAGTTGTGGGTGGGGTAACATTCCGCTGGCAGGACCAAACGCGGCGAACAACACGCCATGCAGACGGAAAATCTTCCAGGGAACGCCTTGAGCGATGAAATCCAACTGACTCAGTTCCCCAAGCTGCGCTTCCTCGGCGCATTGGCTGACGCGGCCCAAGGCCTGCGCCAGGAACGCGGCGAGAGCGTCGGGATTTTGATCGGTGGCAACCCTGGCGGCCACCAACAAGCCTTCGGGCAAGACCACCAATGCTCCGGCGACCCCTTCCAGCGCGCGGGCCTGCGTCACCACTTCGGAAGGCGAAATGTAGCGATTCTTGAAATCAGTTGCGGGCGTTTTTGGTTTGACGGGTGCGGCAACGTCCGAGCTTGCGGCCGGTTTGTTGGCGTCGGCTTCTGCCGGAGTTGCCGGAGATTCCGGAGTGGCGTGACTGAACAAAGGCGGAATGCTTTCGTCCACGACCAACCGTGATTGAGGCTTGGGCGTCTGCTTCAAGCGCGAGACGAACAAGGGCATCAGCACTTCAAGCGGGAGATTCAGCGTGGTGTTGTCGTGTTTGGAAACCACGGATGGGACACGCGGGTTGATCCAGGCGCGAATGGTTTGCCAGGGGAAGGCAACTTTGCCTTGCTTCATCCCGAGCTTAACTAATTGCTCGGGCAGGACGACCTGAGAATCGGCGCAGTTGAGTTGCGCAATTTCTCCGCGCACTTCGGCGGGCCAGGCGGCACTGAGCGAAGCCAGCGAAACAGTCATTGACTCGCGCGGGGGCGTGTCGCTGGGTAGCTTTGCCGGAGTTGGTGACGGGGCAGGCTTTGCCGGGATGGATGTTTTGGAGATTGGGGTGGTCGCGGCGGCGGGTACGCTTGACGGGACGGGAACGCGGATTGGTCCGGAAGTCGGTTGCTTGTTTCCACGCTGCGGCGCGGGAGCGGCGGGCGCCGGTACGATGAACGAATCCTCCATCGCATCCGTCGCCGGCGGTCTTTGGTTGGCGGGGCGCGGCAGGAGGGCCGGATTGATGCGCACCAGGATTTCGTTCAGGGGCAGTTCGATATTTCGGGCATCGAATTCCGCGCCGACCGAAAAAAGCTGCGGTGCCGCGCCACGAAGGACGCCGAAGGACAACTTCACCACGCCGGACGGCAACTGAGAGAGTACCCGGGACAAGGCCACGGTAAGCGTCGCTCCGCCAAGGTCCATGGGAACGACACAGCGCTTCAGGTCTGGGGGCAAGGCGTTGATCACCGATTGCAGTGGTATGCTGATGTCTTCGTCGGTCGACTCGGCTGCGGGGGGCACTGGAGTTGCGCGAGGAACGCTTTTAGGGTGACCCGTCGCTTCGTGTTGCGATGGTGCCGGCCGGAAACCTGTTTGCGGCGCCGGCGTGGCGGCACTGGATCTTTGCCGGGAAGATCGCTTGCTGCCGCCAAAAAGTTTTCTCAGTTGCGTTAACATGATTACTCCTCAGGTTTGCTGCATGAAGTCCGTCAAAAAGTCGCTGACCGCGGCAGTTTCGGTGTCCGAGCCGGCGCGGCAATAGAGTCCCAGGGTCGCACCATCGTCGCGCACGGCGTAATAGAGCCGGCCATTGGCAAAATTCCAGACCATCTGGCCCGGCAACAGACGCTGCTTGCGCAGCGCGGGGATGACGCTGGCAACCTGGCTGATCGCTTGCTGGAAGTTCTCATTTGCGGGCTCCGTTCCCGACACTTGAACATGGTTTTCGCCGTTGGGGAGGCGAACGGAACACGCCAGCACGTGCGAGAGGCTCGGGTTGTCCAACCAGTTCGGAATTATTTCCTTCATAGGGGAATTCTTCATGAGTTCAGCCATTCGTCGTGGTGTCCATGCCGATCAACAAATGGCACTCCTGATCTCCGCGAATCAAGGTCTTGGAGTCAGGCCGGAGGATTTCAATCTGGTCAAACTCGCCCAGCGGCAGGACCGTGGCCGCGGCGTTCGCAGCGTTGACGAGGTCCTGGCACAAAGACGCGCGACGCGCCTGGTCGCGGCATTTCGAGTTGTAGAGGACTTTGCCTTCCGGCGAACAAACCAGAATCTCCGTCACCTGCGGATGATCCGCGAGCATCGCGGCCATGTTGAGAATGTCTTCGGTGTTGGTGCTCGTGCGGGAGAAGGCAAGTTTGTCGCGGGTGAGCCGGACCGTGTCTTCATCGCGCTGGCGGGCCGCTTCGAGCAGCAGGTGAATCCAGTGGCAATTGATGGTGCGCTCCGTCGGTGGCTCGAACGGCTTGAGATTGAACTCGCCGCTGCGCAGAGAGAACAACTTGATAAACGCTTTCTCTCCCGAGTACTTCCCGGCAGTGGCGTGGAGAATGTCCCCGCGCTCCATGTAGATGAGGCCGGATATCTTGTGGGAAATGATTTCAAGAACGGAGGAACGCTGGTTCAGGCATTCCATCTGAATCAAATCCTGCAGACCCACTTTGCGCAGCACGCCATGAAAACCTTCACTCGCGAACTCGAGCGCCGTCGTGTGCCGGTCCACATTGTCATCGAGATCGACGCCCCGCCCGGTTGGCGGGGAGGGTCGTGATGGGCTTGCGACCGCTGGAGGTTCGGCCGTTGGCAAATCGGTGTGCTCAAGTTCTTCAGGCTTGTGGTCCAACACTTCGGCCTTGCGAGTGGCGGCCGTGTTTAACAATCGCTTCAGCGCGAAGGCGAGCCAGGTGAGCAGGCCGGCGATGACCCCGAGTGCAAAAGGAATCAACCACGTGGCACTTTTTGAAGGGCCTTCGGTCGGGGCGGGCAAGTTCGCTACTTCGGGTGTCGCCACTCCGGGTGGCGCTGATGCACGCGGAGGCGGTTCTGTCGTGGCCGCAGCGAGCACCGCTATCGCCGGAGCTGGAGCGCCAAACATCATTTGCGCTGGCGAACGGGCGATACCGCTGACCCGCACCTCATCAATCGCGCCGACGAAGTTGTTGTTCGGGTGCGGGGAGATCGGGCTCTGCCGGCCGGTTTGGCCAACCGCTAAATCAGGCTGACAACCCACCGGCAAGTTGTTCGACATGCGCCCGCTGCCGATCAAACTGGCGTTCGTGCGGTTGTCGTCCAGGAGCGACCAATAGAACTTTAGATTATCCGGTTCATTTGGATTCCCGTCGTAAGTCACCGCAACGTGATACCAGCTTCCGCGCGCCATGGCGTCCGGGCCCGTGGTGGGAATCTTCGCCGTAATGCTCTGCGGCGATTGGTCTCGGGAGAGATTGATAAATTCCAGCAGGGGCTCGTGATTGTTGTTCAACAGGCCGAGGGCCACCAGACGGAACTGGCAGACGCGATTCGTCGCTTCGTCGGCGTCGAAGTTGAGGATCTGCATGAAGTTGCCGGGAACGGCCCCAGCCTTGTTGCTGCTGGTGCTGAAAATGGTTTGCGGATCGAAATCAATTCGCACCAGAGCTTCGTAGGAAAACGCGCCTGACTGCCCGGCGTAGGTCGTGAGCACGTTGTCGCCCGGACCGTTCACGAGCGGCTTCGCCGAAAGAAAGGCGTCGCGTCCGGCATCCGCAGTGGCACCGGGGCCGGCATCAAAGGTATTGAGGGCCAGTCCAAACCCTCTGGTGGAGGCGCTTCCCAGCGTAGCGCCATTGCGCAACGCGGTGAGGTGAGTGGCGTCACTCCCGACGTCAATCACGGGCACGGCCGTTTCATTAAAGTGCCAGAGATGAAGGGTATCGGGATCAGGGGTGTAGGGACCGACAATATCGCCACGCAGCGGGCTGACGCACAGGAACAACAGCAGCCATCGTGAGATGCCGCGACTCAGCCAGGTTGCTAAGGATTGTTTCAGTGCTTTCAAGTCAGTGGCGGTTTCCTGGTTTTAAGGATGTCTGAGGGTGGCGAACGAAGAGCCCTCTTGCTTCGTCGGGCCGTCCAACAACTCGTCCACGCGCACGAATTCATAGCCACGCAAGGTCAAAGCGCGGAGTAGTTCGTCCAGGCGAGCATGGAAGCGATCGGCGCGTCGTGCTCCCGAGTCGAGCGGGAAGAGCAGGAGAAAACCATTCAGCCCCTTTTCCTCACGGTCGACATTAAAGATGCTGTCGATGATGGCCTGCGAGGAAACAAAGTCGCTGGTGTTTTCGACGGTCGTGGTTGCAAAGGAGAGCGTTCCTGGCGTGCCGGCTACCATGGTGAGCCCCCAGGCACGAGCTTGCTCGGACACGGCAGGAGTTAATTGATCCGACGTTGGCAGGAAATAGCGTGATTCCTCGCGGCTGATGCCCAGGGCAGCGAGCTGACCGAGATGCGATTGGATTTCCTCTTTGGAGAAGCGACTCCACGTATCGGACTGCGGGCCTACATAGTGACCTTCCGCCCAAAGCGTCTGCACCAGCTGGCGATTGGCCGGTTGGCTGAGGAAACTGGTGTTCACGAAAAAGGAAGCTTTGACCTTTTGCGCCCTCAACGTGCGCAGCGTGGAAGCCGCCGCCGCATCGGATTCCCGACAGCTAAACAGGATTGCCAGTCGGGCAGCTTTTTGTGGTCCACGAACGATGGTGCCGTTGATTTCCGAGAACTCCCTGGCCAATTGCCCAACGGCGGCTGGAGCCGGCGCGGTAACATTCGCCACGGCCGGCGTCGCCGGAATGACCGGCGTTTCTTTCTCGGGAGCGTTCGAGGCCACGGCATTGGCTGAGTCCGCGGACTTCCTGCTGACCGAGACGCTCTCGCCAAAAAGCATTTCGCCGGGGGCGCGTGCAACGCCGCTGAGGCGCACCTCATCAATCAGCCCGACGAAGTTGTTATTCGGCGTCGGCGTCATGGGACTTTGGCGTCCCGTCTGGCCGATGGCAAAGTCGGGGTTGCAGCCGCCGGGCAAATGATGGGTCATTTGAGCCGAGCCAATGAGATGTGCCGCCGTTCGTTTGGGTTGAACCGACGACCAGTAAAACTTCAGATTGTCCTTGGTATCGGGTTGGCCGTTGTAGGAGACGGCAACGTGATACCAATTGCCAATGCGAATCGCTTCATCACCAGAGGTGGGGATGATCGCGGTGAGGCTTTGAACGGCATTGCCTTTGTTGAGATTGATGAACTCGAGCAGCGGCTGAGGATTGTTGTTCAAGGTGCCGATGGGCGCGACGCGGAATTGAAACACGCGATCGGCGTTTTCATCCGCGTCACCGGAGATGATTTGCATGAACGCGCTCCGCCCTTTACCCCAACCATCGGGTCCGAAGTTCGCGGTGGGATGGAAATCAACGCGAACGATCGCTTCATAGGTGAAGGCGTGGTCCGGGCCGGCATAGCGCAAGATGACGTTGTCTTCGCGCCCGTTTTTAAGCGGCTGCGCAGCGAGATAGGCACTCTGGCCGGCGCCGCCGGGTGCTACCGCCGGATTGCCGATGTACGTTCCCAGGGCGGTGCCGAAGTTTTTCGCTCCAACGAAAGATTCATTTCCGAGGGTGGCCCCGTTTTCGAGCGCGCGAAGCGGGAGGCCATTGGAAGTGGCGTCCTCGAGCGGCGCCACCGGCTCGTTCAGATGCCAGAGGTGCAACGTGTGATTGTCGGGAACATAGGGTGCAACGATCTCCGCGCGGGTGCTGAGGGTAGCGCACACCATCAGGCTGGCGAGCATTGAGGATCGAACGATGGTTTTCATGCTGAGAGGTGGTGGTTCCGGGACGGCGGTGTGTCTTGAGTGGTGGCTTGAATCAGTACAATGCGGTCCGCCCCGGCTGGTCGAGCCGAGCGCGGCATCAGGAATTCCCGCGCGCGGCTTTCTGGTTCAAAAGCCAGAAAAGCCCGCAAATTGCTGCGTTTTGTTGCGATCATTGACTGTGTTTCCGGATTCGTTTGGCCATGAGGTTTCTCACCTCGACGTCACAACGGTTACAACAAAGGGTGGCCTCTAAGCTTATTGATTGCCAAACCACCCGCAGCTTTCGTGGTGCAGGCCAGCGACTTGGCGCGATGTCTTTCCTTTACGATCGGGTGATTTCTCCTAGATTCCTCGCGTGAGTCCGCTGGAGTCTGCCGAACTGTTCCGGGATCTTGATGCCGCAACGCATACGGAGTTGCGGCGCATGGCCACGGAGCAGACGTTTGCGGCCGGCCAGGAGGTCTTTCGCGAAGGCGATGCCGGCGACGGCATCTACGTGGTGAAGTCCGGCCTGGTGGAAATCTCCGGGCAATTGGGCAACGAACAACGCCGCGTTTTTTCACAGGTGGCCGCCGGCGGTGTTTTCGGCGAAATGGCGGTGATCGAACAGTTGCCCCGTTCAGCGTTTGCCGTGACGGTGCAACCCGCCGTGGTTTACTTTCTGCCGCGCCAACCGATGGTGGAGTTGATCGAACGCACTCCAGCTCTCGCCCTGGCTTTGATGAAGCTGGCCAGCCACCGATTGCGCGATTTCAATCAACATCATCTCCGCGAAGTCGTGCAGGCCGAGCGACTCGCCGTCGTGGGGCAGTTCGCGCGGTCCATCATTCATGACCTCAAGAATCCGCTGAACATCATCAGTCTGACGGCGGACGTCTATGGCAAACCGGACGCCACGCCCCAGGCGCACGTCGCCGCTCAGGTTCGGATTCAAAAGCAGGTGGAGCGGGTCAACGATCTGATTGCGGATTTGCTCCAGTTCACGCAGGCGGGAAATCGTTGTGTGCGCCTGCCCACGGACTACGCGACATTCATCGAACAGCTCGTGATGGAGTTGCAACCAGAGCTTGAGCTCAAATCGCTTCGCCTGGAACTCTTGAATTCGCCTCCCGCGGTGACGCTCGACCTTGACGTCAAACGACTGCGCCGCCTCTTCGTCAATCTTGCCGACAACGCCGCGGAGGCGATGCGCGGCGACGGGGTTCTTACGTTGCGTTTTCATCAGGAGGAACACGAGGTCATCACTGAGATTGCCGACAACGGACCGGGTATCGCCCCTGAGGTTGCTGAGAAACTATTTCAGCCCTTTGCAACCTATGGCAAGGCGCATGGCACGGGATTGGGTCTCTCGATTTGCAAAAAGATTGTCGAGGATCACGACGGTCGGATTTGGGCGACAAATGGTCCGGCAGGTGGAGCGATGTTTTCGTTTTCATTGCCACTGCCGCAAAGTGGCGGATGAACCAAGTCCTGCGCTCGCGCAAGAGCTATGAATGGCGACGCAAGACTTCAATGCTCCTTGCCGCCTCTTTGCCGGCGTCAGTCCCGGAGTAGTCTTTAGCGATTTGTTCGTAAGCCGCGATGGCCTGGTTGCGGTCCACGTTTTCCAGGCGCGCTGCTTCATTCAGTAATCGCAAGGAATCACGGCGGAGATTTGGCGCTTTGTCGTCTTCCTGAAGAACGCAGTATGCCCAGACTGCGCATAGAATCCGGCCGCCGAACGTGAGCCACAAACCTCCCTTGTGAGTGACGACGAACGGGAAACCGATTGCAATCGCCAGGAACGCCGCGCCCCACGCATTCACGTAGACAAGCCCGAGCGGGCCAAAAATCAGCGATAGGCAAACTGCTACTACCTTGGATTTACCGCATGGGCCGGTGTTCGCAGGTTGTTGTTCTGGAGTTGCCAGGGCAGTCCCGCATTCCCGGCAAGTGTGGTGACGATCCGGATTCTCGCGGCCGCAGTAGCTGCAGGCGGCTGCAATTGTTCCCTTCGAAATGTCACCCATGCGCGACTCTAAAGGGCGAGTGAAATTCAGTCGAGCCTGGAGGTGACGTAAGAGCGCTTCCGACTCACAGAACAATTCTTGACGTTCAGTGTTGCAGCCAACACGTTCGTCGAACGATGAATCGTATTCGATTGCTGCCCGAGCAGGTCGCCAATCAAATCGCCGCCGGCGAGGTGATTGAGCGTCCGGCCAGCATCGTGAAGGAACTGGTGGAGAACTCACTCGACGCCCAGGCCACGCGCATCACGGTGGAGATTCAAGCGGGTGGACGCAGTCTCGTGCGAGTGACCGATGACGGTCTGGGCATGAGCCGCGATGACGCGTTGCTTTGTCTCGAACGTCATGCCACAAGCAAAATCCGGCGCGCGGAGGATTTGTCCACCATCGCCACGATGGGATTTCGCGGAGAGGCGCTGCCGAGCATTGCGAGCGTGAGCCGGTTCACCTTGACCACGCGCGAGCGCGAGAACCAGTCGCCCGAGGGGACACAGCTCATTGTCAACGGCGGGAAGATCATTGAAGTGAAAGCGGCGGGCAGCGCCACGGGCACAAGTGTGGAAGTGCGGCAGTTGTTCTTCAATCTGCCGGCGCGGCGGAAGTTCCTGCGCTCGGAGGAAACCGAAGCCGCGCACATTCAGCATTATCTGACCCTGGCGGCGCTGGCGCATCCGCAAGTGGCCTTCACGTTTGTCAAAGACACGCGACCCGTGTGGCAGTTGCCGACACAGAAACCGGGCGAAGCGATTGCCGACAAGTTGTCCGCGGTGCGCGAGCGACTGCGTGCCTTGATGAGTAATGCGACGTTGATTGACGTGGATTTTGCCCTGGAAATGGCGGATTCGGTGGAGATCGACGAAGCGGAATCGTTCGAGAACGCTTTGCCAGCAAGTGCGAGCAGTTCCGAGTTCCAGGTTGCGAGTTCCAGGTTTCGGGTCTGGGGATTGATTGGTGCCCCTGGGGTGTCGCGGGCTACGAGGGAGGACCAGTACGTGTTTGTGAATCGCCGTCCGGTGGAGAACCGCGGCATCAACTTCGCCTTGCTTGAAGGTTACCACACGGCGCTGATGAAGGGGCGTTATCCGGTTTGCTGTTTGTTTCTGGAAATCAATCCTGCCGCAGTGGACGTGAACATTCATCCGGCGAAACGCGAGGTGAAGTTTCATCGGGAAGGTGAGGTGCGGCGGGCCGTGGCGCAGGCGGTTCGGGAGGCCTTGCTGAGGTTTCACGAAGGCAGAATGGAGACGAACGTTGAACCTCGAACGTTGAACCTTGAACCTCGAAAGCCGTCATTGCCCACCGTAGTTGCGCCGGCTCCTGCGAACCGCACCAGCGAATCAATCGAATTCCCAAACTTCAATGCACCCTTGCCTGCTGGAACTGCAAGCATTTCGACCAAACCGGAACAGCCGCCCTTGAAAATGGGGTTTGCTCCGGCTCGTTCGACCGCACCGCTACCTGCCACCACGAGTGTTCCGACTCAACCCGCGACTCGTCTGGTCCCTCAGCCTTCGACTTTCGACTCTCGACCCGCGACGATACCCACGCCATTGCTCAGTGTTCCTTTGCGCCTGGTCGGTGTGATCGGCCGGCTTTACGCGGTGCTGGAATCGGACCGCGGACTGGTGTTGCTGGATCAGCATGCGGCGCATGAACGGATATTGTTCGAGCAAATGCTGGAGCGGTTGGAGCGCAATGAGCAGGCGCCGTCGCAAAAACTGTTGTTGCCCGAGACGATTGAACTCTCGCCCCGGGATGCCGTTTTCCTGCGCGGGCAGTTGGCGGAGTTGACGCGCCTCGGAGTGGGCTTGAGTGAATTTGGCGAACGGACATTTTTACTGGATGCCTTGCCGCCGTTTGTGAAGGTCGGCGATGCGCGCAAGTTCGCGTTGGACCTGGTCGATGAGTTGAAAGCCGCCGGGCAGGACGTGAATTCAGCCAGGCTGGGTGAACATGTGGTCACCAAAACGGTTTGTCGTCACGCAGTGAAGGCGAACGATCCATTGGCCGGCAAGGAACTGGAGAATCTGGTGGAGGACTTGCGGCGTTGCGCGATGCCTTACACGTGTCCTCACGGGCGGCCCACGCTCATCGAGATGAATTATCGCGAACTGGAGCGGAAATTTGGGCGCGTGCAATAATCGTGAGCCGGACACCCCACGCGAAGGACGCAACGGACGCAAAGCCGCTTTGCGGACATGGCGACCTTGGCGTGATGCTTGCAACTACGATCCTTAGCCCACAAATCAAGACTTGCAATCCGCGGAGGGTTTTGTAATTTGGCCACGCTCTTCTAAGGGACGCGAGCGTAGCTCAGTTGGTAGAGCATCACCTTGCCAAGGTGAACGTCGAGGGTTCAAATCCCTTCGCTCGCTCCATTTTTCCAACTGTATTTTTCACGCCTTTCCTTTGTGTTTGTTGTTGTTTCTTGCCTGGTCTCTTGCCGATGACGCGCTGGTAGCACTCCTTTATCCCTACGCCTTAAAATAGAACGAACGGCGGCCGCCATTAGAAGACATCACAAAATCTTACCTGGCGCGTTTAAGATTTCATCATGAGTCGCTTTCATTCCAAATTCCGATGCGATTATTCAAGACGCGTTTTAGCCAGAATGATAGCAAGAGGACATGCACATTTCTGGTTTGCGCCACCGGCGCGCCTTTACGCTTATTGAGTTGTTGGTCGTAATTGCGATTATCGCAATTCTGGCGGCGATGCTGTTGCCGGCGTTGGCCAAGGCGAAGCGTAAAGCACAGGGCATTGCCTGCATGAGCAACGGCAAGCAGTTGGGCATGGCCTATGTGATGTACGCGCAGGACCAGAACGACATTGCCTTGCCGGGTAACGCATATCCCGGCGTGCCGGAGTGGGTCGCAGGGCGACTGGATTTGGCTCCAGACGCTTTGGACGAAAATGTCGTCCGGAACAGTCCTACCTACGTTTATCTTAATTCCACAAAAGTGTTCCGTTGCCAGAGCGACCAGGCGGGAATGCTCTTTAAGGGCGCAGTCACTCCGCGCAACCGCAGTTACTCGGTAAATGGCGCCATGGGCCGAAGTTCATTCCATGACAAGAATATTCCTCCTTTCAAGCGGGCCATTAAACTGGGCGACATTACCCAACCCGGGCCGTCCTCAATTTTTGTGCTGGTGGATGAACATGAGAACAGCATCAACGATTCGCATTTTTACCCGTTTAACAACCTGAAAGCTTATGAGAATCGCTGGCTGGACGCGCCCTCGGGCCGGCATGGAAATGCTACCGGATTTACGTTCGCTGATGGTCACGCCGAGATTCACCGTTGGATAGATAGCGACGTCACCGCGGTGCGAATCAGCGGTGGAGTTGTGGGGCCGCGAAATCTCGACTTTCTGCCTAATGTCGGTCCCAGGGATCATGCCTGGTTCACCAATCATATCGCTTCGTTTGGCCAGTAATCTCCGCAAAGAACTGTTCCCTCAGTCAACCACTAGAATAACCACATGAAAACGCATCACGCATCCAATCAGAATGGGGCCCTCCTCGCTGTGCCGAATCGTCTACAAACCTTGCTGGCTGTAATGCTCCTGAGTAGCGGGCTGCAGGCGGCAACACCGATCGTGGACCTCCCGTTTAACGAAGGTGAAGGCACTGTCACGGTGAACGACGGCACTTACGGCGGAAGCGCCACCTTCGCGACGGTCACCACCAATACCCTGCCGTATTTTACCAATAACGTACCAACCGGGCCGTATGCGCCCGCCGGCAACACCTTTGCGGTGGCCCTGGAGGAGATTGGTGGCAATACCGGCGGTCGGGCCGTTGATCTGGTGACCACCATCGGTACCGGTAATTTGGGGACGGAGTTTCCGGGCCTTACGATTTGTGGGTGGTTGAATGCCCGCACCTTGCAAGTCGGTGCTGGCGGTAACCGGATCGCCGAATGCTTTGAAACGGGTTCCGGCCAAAATGGCTTTGACCTTGTGCATAATGCGGAAGGCAAGCTGACGTTAAGCATCAACCAATTTCCGGATAACCTGCCCACCTCAAGTGGAAGCATCACCGCGAACCCAAACCTTGCGAACGACAACTGGGTGTTCTTTGCCGTAACGTGGGATCTCACCTTGAGCGCCAACCAGGTAAAATACTATTTTGGCAGCGCCGCTCAATTGGCTTACTTCGACTCAAGCCAGACCTATACGCTGCCCGTTGCGTTGCCGGTTTTCGATTACGCGGGGCCGCTGACGGTCGGCAATTTTGTATCGGCAGTAGCGGCGCGTAACGCGATTGGCGGGAATAGCCGCCAGTTCCGCGGGCTTTTGGATGAAATCCGGGTCTATACCAACGCCCTCACAATTGAGGAGATTCAGCAGGCTCAACTCGACAATCCGGTTGTTCCGCCAGTAGCGGTCAGCTTCCTGTCGCAACCCCAGACCAGCGTTCTGTTGCACGAAGGCCAAAGTCCAGTGTTCAACGTCCTGGCGGCTGGCTCCGGAGAGTTGACCTATCAGTGGCAGACCAACAATGTGGATGTGCCCGGCGCGACCAACCGGTCGTTTACCTTCGCCAGCGTAACGACCGCGGACAGCGGAACGGTCGTGCGCGTGCTGGTGGATAATGCTGCGACGGCCGACCCCGGCCTTGCCAGCGATGGAACGACCCTCACCGTGGTTCCGGAAGATTCTCACAAGATCTCGGTATCCTTCTCGGAGGGCGCTGGAACGACCACGGCCAATTTCGGCAATCTCGCTGGATATGGAACGATCCAGGTAAACAATGGCTATCCAAAGTTTTCATCCAATGTGCCGAACGGCCCGTTCGCGCCCAGCGCCAGCCATAATCGGGCCTCGCTCGATATGGGGCTCATCTATGCCGGCCAGGGCAATCGCGCCGTCGATTTTACCAATTCATTCAACCTGCTGCCGGGCACGCTGGGTGGGTTCACTTCAATGACGATTTGCGGTTGGCTCAACTCGGGCCATACAAACATAGGCTCCGGCGGCAACCGCATCGTCTCTGCCTTGCTGACCCCGGGCGGAGCTGGTTTCGACCTGGTGCACTTGAATGATGGCAGTTTGCAGCTCGGCGTGAATCAATATCCCAATGGCACGCCCACCAGTGCCCCGGGCATGATTACTTCGGACGAGAGCGGCAGCAATGAGAACTGGGTGTTCTTTGCGGTGACCTATGACAGCGCACTGGAAATCGAGCCGGTGAAGTTCTATTTCGGCAAGCCCGATCAGAAGGTCGCGTTCAGTTCGGCGATTACTTACAGCACCAACCGCGGTGTTATTGATCCGTCGGGGGTGATGACGATTGGAAACTTTGGCTCGGTGGTGGCCGCACGCACCGCCACGGGTACCGGCAACAACGGCAGCCGTAACTTCCGCGGTCTGATGGATGAAATTCAAATCTTCAACCGCGTGTTGACGCTGGAGGAAATTGAAGCGGTTCAAACGGCCCCGGCGTTGCCTCCGTCTTTACAAATCACTCCTCAGGGAACACAGGTGTCGTTGTCCTGGGCGGCTACGACGCCGCTCCAACTCCAGTCGCGGACCAATCTGAGCAGCGGAACCTGGAACAATGTAACAGTCGCTCCGGAAGTTTCAGGTAATGTTCGCACGGTGACATTGCCGGCGACTCAGGAGACCGAGTTCTTCCGTTTGAGTCAGTAAATTCAGGCGGCTTAAGCTTTCCGCCAAGGACGACTCTGTGGGGAGTCCCACTCCAAATGATGAATTTGGAGTGGGACAACGTTCGGAACTGGCGCGGCAGTTAACAATAAACCAGGGACTCCGTGTTTAAGGAAGCGACGGAAAAATCGACAGCCATTCGCATGTTCAAAACGCAAGATCGCCCAGGACCTTTTATGTTGCCGAGAAGGTTTACCCTCATGGCACGGATTTGTGGTGCGACCTTATTCGCGTGGCTGTTAACCGGTAGCGTTTTTGCGAAAAACTTCGTGACCGGCAATGCCGTCGCGCCACATCGCGGGGTGTGGGAGGTTGAACTCACCGATGCTGCGAGTGATGGCAATCCGTTTTTCGATGTTGAGCTGCAGTTCATTTTCACGCTGCCGGATGGAACGGAGGTTAAGGCGGAGGGATTTTACCGAGGAGATAACAAATGGGCTGGGCGAGCGTATTGTGCGCAGGTTGGCGCCTGGAAATGGCGCACCGAAGCGAATCGCCCCGCGCTCCATGGCAAGCAAGGCACGTTCGAAGTGCGTGCTTCCGATTTGCCCGGGAAACTCCGCCAGCATCCGCAAGATCGACGGCAATTCGCTTACGACAATGGTCAGTGGTTTCTGCATCTCGGCGACACGGGCTATCGGTATGTCACCGATACCGAACCGATGTGGCAGCAATACATTGATGAAGCGGCTGAGGTGGGTTTTAGCAAGATTCGCGTGTGGTTTTGCCGCGGGCGGAGTGACATTCAGGCGGTCTTTGCAGCGGACCGACAGGGATTGGATTTAGCGTATTGGGACGAAGCGGAACGACGATTGGCTTACGCGTTGGAGCGTTATCCGCACATCCAGTTTCAATTGATTGTTTACGGGGAGGATTTGGAAGAACTGCGGCGTTACGGAACGGGCGATCGTGCTGCGGCCCTGGTGGCGCGCTATGCCCAGGCCAGATTCTCAGCTTTTCCAAATGTGCAATGGTGCATTTCCAACGACTTCATTATTTCTCCGGCCACGGGTAAACGAAATATTGCTGCGGAAGTGATCGAAAAGATTGGGCGCGATATGCGGCAACGCGAGCCATGGGGCACTTTACTCGCGAACCATCAGGCGCGGTTTACCGGATACTCGTTTGTGGATGCGCCCTGGTCAGACATGATCGTGCTGGAAGATCGCGATCAAGTGGCCGGTGCGCTGCTTTTGCAATACCGCGCGATGGGAGATGATCCGGTGATTCTGGATGAGGATCGCTATGCCCACTACATGGCCCCGACGCATGATCGCTATTTCTTCCGGCGGCTGATGTGGGCCAGTCTCCTGAGTGGCGGGCACGCGACGTATGGCGGGCTCAAAACCTATGAGGCATTCGCCGGCACGAATCAGTTGAAAGGAGTGCAGGGATATTTGACGGCGGTGCGGGACGGCCGGCTGGAAGATGGAGCGGCGGATTTTCGGCATATCCAGACTTTTTTCCGTGAGTCGGGTCAGACGCTCGTGGGCTTGAAACCGATTGACGCCATGGCGGGGAATGATGGTCACAGCGTCAAAGTCATCGCCGGGGACAAGGTCATCATTGCTTATCTGCAGAATCCTGACGCGCCGACTCCGGAGACTGCGAATGCCGCGGAGACGCCTGCGGTTTGTCGGCTGCATTTGCCGCGAGGAGCTTGGAGCATTCGTTGGTTTGATCCGCGCACCGGACAATGGCACGCCAATCCCGATCGCAATCAAATCGGTGGAGGCGGCACTCGGGACTTTAAAGCGCCTTTCGCCGGCGATGCCGTGTTGCTTTTGAAGCTCCCATGATCGAATTACCCGAAAAGTTTTTGGAGGAGGTATCGTGAGGGAACTTCGCTTTGCCATTCTGGGCACGGGGTTCTGGGCGCGCTACCAGTTGTCCGGTTGGAGCGAATTGCCAGGCGTTCGTTGCGTGGCGGTGTGGAATCGCACCCGAGTGAAGGCGGAGGCGTTCGCGGACCACTTCAGCATTCCATCGGTTTACGACACGCCTGAAGAGTTGCTGACCCGGGAGAAGTTGGACTTTGTGGACGTCATCACCGACGTCGATACGCATCGGCACTTCGTAGAACTCGCGGCGCGACATCGGCTGCCGGTCGTTTGTCAGAAACCGATGGCGCCGAATCTGGCCGATGCGCGATCCATGGTGGACGCCTGTCGTCAGGCTGGAGTGTCTTTGTTGATCAATGAAAACTGGCGCTGGCAGTCGCCGTTGCGGGAATTGCAACGGGTGATTGCCTCCGGGCAAATCGGTCGCGTGTTTCGTGCGCGACTCGACTACTGCAACAGTTTTCCGGTCTTCGATAACCAGCCGTTCCTCAAAACGGTGGAGAATTTCATCATCGCGGACATGGGCAGCCACATTCTGGATGTCGCGCGTTTCATGTTCGGCGAGGCGAAGGCACTGAACTGCCAAACCAACCGCGTTCGCGAGGATATTCGAGGCGAAGACGTGGCAACGGTCATGATGCGAATGCGCAGTGGCGCGACCGTGACCTGCAATCTGAGCTACGCCAGCCGGGTGGAACACGATCGTTTCCCGGAAACGTTTGCGTTGGTCGAAGGTTCGAAGGGTTCGGTGGAACTTGGCCCGGACTTTTGGCTTCGCACCACCACGCAAGCGGGAACAACAGCGCGTCGTTGTCCGCCGACCGTGTACGCGTGGGCTGATCCGCGGTATGCCGTGGTGCATTCGAGCATCGTGGATTGTCAGCGCAATCTGCTCCGCCAGCTTTCGGGAGAAGGTCCGGCGGAGACGACGGGTGAAGACAACCTGAAAACCGTGCGCCTCGTTTCGGCGGCTTACGACAGCGCCGCTTCCGGCCAAACCATCCACTTTCTTGAATGAACGCTCTGATCAACGCCGCCCGTTTGGGGCGAAACACATCCAGCGAAATCTTCTGCTAAAAGCAGGAAATAATCTTATGCACGAAAAAATTACACTCGCCCTCTTAGGGGCCGGCGGCAAAATGGGCTGCCGTATTACCGATCATCTGGTCGACAATCCCGCGTACTCGGTGCTTTACGTCGAGACTGGCGAGGCCGGTCTCGCAAGTATGGCGAAGCGGGGACTCAAACCGACTCCGCGTGATGAAGCCCTCGCTCAGGCCAATGTCGTGATCCTCGCGCTTCCGGATCGCATCCTCGGTCAGGTTGCCCGGGAAGTTGTGCCGCTGCTCAAGCCGGGAACACTTCTCGTCACACTCGACCCGGCCGCCGCGCATTCTGGGGAGATTCCGACTCGAGTGGATACCGGTTGTTTCGTCAGTCATCCGTGTCATCCGAGTGTTTTCGATCATTTCGAGACAGATGCCGAGATCAATGACTTCTTTGGCGGAACGCACGCGCGGCAGGCGGTTGTTTGCGCGCTGATGCATGGAACTGAAGCGCATTATGAACTGGGCGAACGCGTGGCCCGTGACATTTACGCGCCAGTGACGCGGTCGCATCGGATCACCGTCGAGCAAATGGCCATCCTGGAACCGGCGATGGCCGAAACGATTGGCATTTGTCTGGTCATGGCGCTGCGCGAGGCCCTGGATGAAGCGGTGCGACGGGGAGTTCCTCGCGCTGCCGCAGAGGATTTCATGTATGGCCATGTAAAGGTTGAACTCGGCATTGCGTTCAATCGGGTGAATTTCCCCTTCAGCGATGGCGCCAAATTGATTGCCGGATTTGGAGCGCAACAACTGCTCAAGCCTGATTGGAAGCGATTGTTCGAACCAGGCAGCGTGCGAGAACAGGTGCGCGCCATTGTTACCGGTAATATCACCAACGGCGCGAATCATTAATATGCAGTTGGGCATTGGTTCGTACGCGTACGCCTGGTCCATCGGCGTGCCGGGACATCCGCCCGCGCAGCCGATGACCGCATTTGATCTGCTGGATGAAGCGGCGCGTCTCGGCGTGCGACTGGTGCAGATTTGTGACAACCTGCCGCTCACGAAATTGATTCCGGTGGAACTGGATCGTTTTCAGGCGGTGGCGGCGGAGCGGAAGATTCAGGTGGAGGTGGGCACGATGGGGCTGAATCCCGAGAATCTCCGCGCCTATTTGGAATTGGCCCGGCGCTTTGGCAGTCCGTTCGTTCGGCTGGTGGTGGATTCGCCGGGCGACGAACCGACGCCCGAAGCCATTGTGAGCCGCCTCCGTCCGATTGTTGATCAATACGCCGCGGCGGGTGTGCGGCTGGCGATTGAAAATCATGATCGTCTGCGCAGTGAAACTCTTGCGTGGATCGTTGAACAACTGGGGGTCCAACACGTCGGAATCTGCCTGGACACGGTGAACTCATTCGGATCGTTGGAAGGTCCGGCGGTGGTTGTGAAAAACCTGGGGTGTTATACGCTTTGTCTGCACGCCAAGGATTTCACGATTCGACGCGTGAGTCATCGGATGGGTTTTGTGCTGGAAGGTTGTCCCGCGGGAGCAGGACAATTGGACGTGCCGTGGTTGCTGCGTCAACTCACCAGCAGCCCGCATCCGTTTAATGTCGTGCTCGAAACGTGGGTCCCGCCGAGTGAAGCGCTCGCTGACACAATTGTGCGGGAGCGGGACTGGACCGAACAAGGCATCAAATATTTGCGCGGACTGATTGCGAACTAAGACTGCGAAAAACGAAGATAAGACGGGTATGAAATCGCCCCTCCATTTACTTTGCGAATTCATCCCGGGCGTCCTTCTGCCCGGGTTGTTGTTGGCGGGTTGCGGCAAAAGTGATTCTCCTTCGGGCGACGGAGGCGAGAAGCAACGGATTGTCGGCAAGTAGTGAAATGTCTTCTGCCGCATCAACCTCTCAGACTCCAGCTCCACGGCGGATGAACTTCGTCAAGCGCCTGTTTCTTTCCGAATATCTGGTGCTGGGATTGTGCGTGGTTTATTTTGCAGCATTCACACCGTTCACGCCCGGCTTCGCATCGTGGTCCAATCTGCAAACCATTCTTGCCTACTGTTTGCCCATTCTCGTGGTGTCGGTCGGGTTGACGCTGGTGTTGATTGTGGGCGGCATCGATCTGTCGGTGACGTCTGTGATCGCGCTGGCAAGCGTGGTGGGCGGCAAAATCATGAGCGCCGATGAAGGTTGGCTCGCTGGCAGTCCGTGGGCGATTCCCGTCGGGTTGTTCGCAATGTTGCTGGTCAGTGCGGTGGTTGGAGCGGTAAACGGAGTCGCGATCACAATCGGACGCATCCCCGCGTTCATCGCCACGCTCACGACCATGATGTTCGTCAGCGGCCTCGCCATCTGGCTTACGCTCTCCCGCAAGATTGGCGGTCTGCCGTCCGGTTTCGTGATGTTGGGCCAAAACCTTTGGATTGTCGCGGCAATTTCGGGTGGAGCCATTTTGCTGGCTCACGTCGCGCTGACCAAAACTTTGTACGGAAAATGGCTTTACGCCATCGGTCACAATCCTCGCGCCGCCATCGTCTCCGGTGTGCCGGTCGGACGAGTGACGTTCTTTACTTACGTCTTCAGCGGATTATTTGCGGGAATCGCCGCCATTCTGTTTACCGCCGGATTGGAAACCGGAAATCCGGAAATGGCGCGCGACAACCTGCTGGATGTCGTCGGAGCGGTGGTCATCGGCGGAACGAGTCTTTATGGCGGAAAGGGACACGTCATCGGAACGGTGTTCGGTGTTCTGTTTCTCGCATTGGTGGACAACAGCCTGAATCTGATCGGACTTAACTTTTATACCATCGCCATGGTGAAGGGCGGCGTCATTCTCCTGGCGGCATTCACGGACGCGTTGCGCAACCGATTCATGGCCGGCGCATGATTGAGTTTGTCAACATCGAGAAAAGTTTCTTCGGCGTGAAAGTGCTGAAGGGCGTGAGCTTTGCCGTGAAACCGGGACAGACGGTCGGCATCGTTGGCGAGAATGGCGCGGGCAAATCCACGTTGATGAATATTCTCGGTGGGAACCTCCAGCCCGATGCCGGTGAGATGCGCTTGAATGGTCAACCGTACGCGCCCAAATCACCGCGCGCTGCGGAGCATGCGCGCATTGCGTTCATTCACCAGGATCTGAATCTTTTCGGAAATCTTTCCATCGCAGAGAATCTTTTTATTGGCGGTTTTCCACGGCCCTCGGCGTGGCTGCCATTTATTGATCGCCGCAAGATTCGCGAACGGACGAGTGAACTGTTGCGCGACCTGCAGCTTCCCTATGGGCCGGACACGCTGGTGGAACGGCTTTCCGCAGGCGAACGACAATTGGTGGAAATCGCCAAAGCGCTCGCGATTGATGCGAAGCTCATCATCTTCGATGAACCGACCACGTCTCTGACGGCGCGCGAAACGGAACGGTTGTTCGCCATCATGGCCCAATTGCGCGAGCGCGGCATCGCGATGCTTTATATTTCGCACAGCCTGGGTGACGTCTTGAGGTTGTGCGATGAGATCGTGGTGTTGCGCGATGGGGCGGTCGTCGGAAACGCTCCGGCGTCCGAGTTGCCAATGGAGCGCATGATCGCGTTGATGGTCGGACGCGAAATCACGCAGTTGTTCCCGCAGCGTGACACTAAACCTGAAGAGGGCATCGCGCTCGACGTGCGAGGCGTGTCGCAACCCAGCGTGGCTCGCAACATCACGTTTCAATTGCACCGAGGCGAAGTGCTTGGCGTAGCCGGTTTGATGGGCTCGGGACGCTCGGAACTGGCGCGCATTCTCTTTGGTCTCGATCCGTGTGCCGCCGGTGAGATTCGCCTCAATGGTCAACTTTTGAATGGATTGTCGCCGCGCGAACGCATTCAACGCGGTCTCGCTTTTCTCACGGAAGATCGACGCATGGAAGGTTTGTGCATGGAAGCGGCGATCGCAGATAACGCCGCGCTGGTCGCGTTGCCGCGTTTTGCGCGCGGCTTGTTTGGATTTGTAAGTAAAAAAAAATCACGCGGGGCGGTTAGAAACATTCGTGAAGCAGTTAAACTGACGGCTTCAGCGCGCGATGCCCAGCCGGTGAAGACGTTGAGCGGAGGCAATCAACAGAAAGTTGTGTTGGCCAAATGGCTGTTGAACGAGCCGAAGGTATTCATCATCGATGAACCGACGCGCGGTATTGATGTGGGCGCGAAGCATGAGGTTTATCGCTTAATCAACGAACTCGCGGCGCGCGGCACCGGTGTGTTGATGATTTCCTCGGAGGTGGAAGAACTGATCGGCATGTGTGACCGGATTCTGGTCATGCGGCGGGGTGAAATTCGCGACACCGTCGTGGCGTCTGAGTTTGATCGCGAACGCATTCTTCGCGCCGCGTTGCATGATAAAGCCCCGGCATGACAACCGCTCGCTCCAATCCAATCGGTCTGCGTCTGCTCAATCAGGCGTCGTTGATCCTCTTCGCGGTGGTCTTGATGATCTTCGGCGCGCTTTCGTCGGCATTTTTTCAGCCGGCCAACGCGGTCAATATTCTGATTCAAACCTCGTCCACCGGCATTCTCGCTGTGGGCATGACCTTCGTGCTGTTGACGGCGGGCGTGGATCTGTCGGTCGGTTCAATCATGTTTGTGGCGGCGGCCGTGGGCGGTAAGTTGATCCTAAGCGGTTGGTCTTTGACCGCGACCCTCGTGGTCATGCTGGCAATCGGAGGATTGTATGGCGCTTTAAACGCGGTGTTCATTACGCGACTGGCAATCATGGCTTTTATCGTCACGTTGGCGACCCGTTATCTGGGACGAGGCTTTGGTTTGCGCATCACAGAAACGCGAGCGATGAATCTGCCGGAAAGTTTTTATGAGTTCGGAGCGGCGCGAATTCTTGGTCTGCCTCTGCCGGTGTTGATCTTCGCGGTTGTTGTGGTGTTAGCGCACCTGACACTGACGCGCACGCCGTTCGGACGACAGATTTATGCGGTTGGCGCCGACCTCGAAGCCGCACGCAAAGCGGGCATCAATACGCGATGGGTTCTGTTTCTGGTTTATGTGATTTGCGGTTTTTGTGCCGCAGTGGCAGGCATCGTCGCCTTGTCGCAAGCGCCGGCGGTCTCACCGGGTTTCGGAAATAATCGCGAGTTCATGGCCATTGCTGCTGCAGTGTTGGGAGGTACAAGTCTGTTTGGCGGACGCGGCGCAGTGTTCCCCGGTACCGTGCTCGGCGCAGTGCTGATTCAGACGATTGATAATGGTTTGAACATTCTCAACGTGAACCCGTATCTCTATCCACTCATCACCAGCGGAGTGATCTTCCTCGCGGTGCTGTTGGATGCGATTCGGAATCGCACGCTCGAGCGATTGAATCGGCGGCGAATTTTTGTTGAAGCGGAAACCGATCAGCCAAACGTGAAAAATCATTGTGACTCTTCGCGATGACGCCAAACCAATTCGCCTGTCTTCGATGTGCTGTTGACTTAAAGTGACGACTTTTTAGCCTTATTGGTGTGTATCGATCCGTAAATTCTGACACACTCAAAAAGCTGCGCGAAATCGCGGGCAAACTGAATTTTCAGTCACATCGTATCGCCCATCAGCTGGATGCAAAGGGGCGACATGAATTGGATTTGCCGGCAGCCTTTCCCTTTACCATTACGCCCTTCGATTTCCATGCCGGCCGCATCACCCAACGCCTGACCTGGCATGAGCGGTTGGAGTTGTTGGTGCCGCTGGATGGTCCCTTACGCGAGCGCATGGGCGATCTCGTCGCGGAATTGAATCCCGGTGATGTTTTGGTGGTGGATCATCTTAAGCCACATCAAGTCGTCGATTCTCCCGAATTGAAAACCCGGGTGCTCGTCATCTCGTTTTTGCAGGAATGGGTCTACACCCCCGGTTGCCCGTTGACCGACTACGCGTTTCTACTTCCGTTCTTTAAAAAGGACGAGAATCGTCCTCAATTGTTAACGGCCACTTCGCCGCGAGCCGCTGAAGCCCATTATGCCCTGGGACGCCTGCTGGAATGTTATTTTGGTCGGCAGAGTTTCCATCGGGAAGCCGCCTGCAAGGCGTGGTTGCTGGTGTTGCTCAGTGTGTTGGTCCAGGAGTTTCGAGACTCGGCGCTCGGACGCGTCAAGTTGCTGCGGCGACAGGAACAGGCGGCGAGGCTCAAGCCCATCTTCGATCATGTCCGGGAGAATTACGCCGACCGCATTTCGCTCAACAGTGCGGCGGCGCTTTGTGGCATGAGCAAGGCCGTGTTCGGGCGCATCTTCAAGGAAGTGTCCGGTATGACGCTGGGCAGCTATGTGAATCAGGTTCGCATTGCGCAGGCGATTAAATTGCTGGAGGAGACCAATGAAACCATTGGGGAAATTTCCGTCCAACTTGGCTTCAGTGATCAAAGTCATTTCTGTCGTCACTTCCATCGAAGTCTCGGACGTTCGCCCGGTCAATATCGAGCGAGCCTGATGCAAAAACCGTAAGGCCGAATCGGTCGAGTCGCCAGGCAAAACCATCAAAGGCTGGAGACCAACTCGATTGACTCAATGCTGATGCTTCCGGTTTCCGCCACAGTGGGATCCAGGCGAATCTGCCGAATCGTGCCGGTCCACAGAGGGAGCAGGCTCAGATTGATCCAGTAATCGCGGGACTTGCGGTCATGGGGCACGATGTTAAACGTCGCCGTCTTGCGCTCGTCAAAAACTGTATCCGTGGTGGTCGTCCAGTAAAACTGCGCCCGGCGGCTCGCCGTGGCATTCTTCATCCGGACCCGCAGACCGCGAGCGTTTGCCGCCGCGACATTGAGGGGTGTCGTTTGGATCAGATACGGGTCCGCACCGGTCACCTCCATGCGAAGCACGCCGTTGGAGACTACGCCACCGCCTAGGCTGTAAGCCAGATTCCATCCCTCAAAATTGCCGTTCGTAGCAAAGTGGTAGGCCCGGGAGCGTTGCTTAAACGACGCGGCCAGAGTTGCAAAGTCGCTCGAATCGACCCCGTAGTCCGCCGTGAAATCTGTTTCACTGGTTTTCGCGCGTTGCCATTGTTCCGAAAACAATTTCAAGTCGGAATCATCAACCACTCCGTCTTTGTTAAGATCTCGCGCGACGAAATAATTCGGCGTGCTCCAATCGTAGCTTGGAGCATAAGTCGGATCGGGGTGGAAGTCATAATCTCGCGGGGAGGGAATTCCGAAGAAGTGCCGATCGGCGTAATTGAGCAGGGCCTGCCAGTCCTCATCATAATTTTCGTGCGGGCCGGAGCGGAAGTGCATCCCGATGTTTCCGCCGGCGCCGAGAAAGTCAAACACGCGCGTGGCCGCCTCACGACTGGCCTGATTGCCTCGCGGATTCGCCCACAAGTCGCCCGTGGCATCGGTCGTCAACAGCAGACGGGGCGCGACCAACGCCACGAGAAAATGCTGGTCAAACGGCAGCTTCGTTTCCTTGCCGGCAAAACTGCGGAAGTTCGGCTGAAACCAGGAGTAGAAGGTGCTCGGGCGGGTGATGACTTCCAGCGTCTCGCTACGCGGGTTGCGGATGCGATAAACGCTCGGCCCGCCGGTCCCCGCGCCGTTGGGCGCAGTGAGAGCAAACCGCTCGTCAAACGCGCCGGCCAATAACGCCGCTTTGCCCATGCGCGAATGGCCCCGGATGATGACGTGCTTCAAATCAACATCGCTGCGCGTCTCCAGATAATCCATGACCCGGCTGGCGCCCCAGGCCCAGACGCCCAGGCTGCCCCAGTCATATTCGGGATACGCCGCTTGCGCGGGCCCCACGACATCAGAGCCTTCGGTGTCCGGATCCAACGCCGCCGGGTCAAAGGTTACCAGCATGTAACCCCGCGGCATGCAAACCGCCGCTTTTGATGAATCATCTCCGATGTTCACCACCACCGGAAATGGTCCCGCACCGCCGGGGTGGTACACATTGACTCCCATCGCGATGGTTTTTGCCGCAGCGACTCGCAACGTCAGGCTGTAGCGGTACGCCGTGCCACCGGACCAACTCTCCGACGAAATGAGCGTATTGCTCCAACTCAAAGGGGCGCGAGCCAGGAAACCGTATTCGTAGTATTGCAGGATTCCCTTTATTTCTTCGCGGCGCTGCCGCCATTCCCGCGCGGTTGAAACTCGCTGGCCGTTGTTCATCAAAAATGGATCTGGCAGTTCCGTGACGGTCGGCAGATCGCCGACCGTGGGCAGACGGTCGTTATCCAGCACGGTGACGATCACATCGGGAACGGATGATTGATGGTAGGTTGGGTCGACGGAAGAAACAGTATGGCGGATACGGACATATTCCTTGCCCTCGGTGATGAGGTCGTCGTGTGCTTCAACCGCAACCGGGTGGGGAATGGCCCAGTTGGAAGGCGAAAAATGCAACGTGACCGTGGCTCCTGCCGCGTGGCCATTCAGGGTGATCTCGGCGTTCGCTTGCAGCTTGATTGCAACATCAGCGGTCGGTGCTGATGAGAGGGAAAGCTGATAGACGCTCGATCCTGAACCTTCGGTCACCGACAGTTCAGACCGGGTTGCCTTGACCATGGCTTTAAGTTGTAGCGCCGGGGCGATGCTGAAACCCACAACGAGAGTCAGCAGCCTGACGAACCGATTCATATACTGGCCCATTCGATTCACGTAACAGCACGCTTCTTGAGAATCGTTGATTACATGCCTGCCGGCCATAATTAGCTGAATGGCGGCCCGACTTCTTGAACAAACGCGTCGGAAAATGGAATGAAAGTGTCCATGATTTTGATTTTTTGTCGGTGACTGCCGTTTTTGAAGTGGTGAGGCTGAATGCGCTATGAATAATTAATTCCATGGGCGCTTCGCACGTCCTACGTTTTGCCGGCATTGTTGCACACGTCTTTAATTGCTGGCAGTGGGGCGTTCCAACACCTCAAGGTGAGTCACTGAAAGCTTTTTACCGATCGGTTCGTCTTCGGCATCCCCTTCAACAAGAGAACCGGCGGGATTTCGCCGGTAAACCCTGGGGCAGTTACGCATTCCACGATCCGTTCGTTGACCACTGTGACGCGTTCTCGAATGTGAAAATGAACTCTCGCGTTGTCAGCTTTTATGTCCTCCGATCGTGCCAATACAACATCTCATGAGGCGACGTTAGCATTCCAGTAAACGCCCGCTCGTGGGACAGCACCGCTGGCTTCCGGAGGTCATCTTCCCATGAACATTTCCGGAACCAACATAGCTGCATTTTACGAGAGAGAAAGTCGCCGACCAGTCCGCTGAATATGAAGGCCAACGGCGGCTGAATCGACTCCGCCCGGCTGGAATGCTCCATCGTCAAATTGAACGCAAGCCCCTTCAACCTCGGAAGTGCTTGTCATCTCATCGCGCCGGGAGGAAAAAGAAGAGCACGGCGAGGACTGCGTAAACCGCCAACAGTAGCGCGCCCTCCAGCCAGTTGCTTTCTCCGTCACCACAAATTTGCACCACCACCAGCACCGCCGCGGCAACGGCCACGATTTCCGGAAGCGTGAATTCAAAATCCATCGGCGCGCCAAACAGATAAGACGCAAACATCAACACCGGCGCGATGAAGAGTGCCACCTGAATGCTCGAACCAATCGCAATGCCGAGCGCGAGGTCCATTTTGTCCCGCACCGCCGCCAGCACCGCCGTCGAGTGTTCCGCCGCATTGCCAATGGTCGCCACAATTACCACGCCCACGAACACTTCGGTCAGACCCAGTTGCTCTCGCGCGGCTTCGACGGTGCCGACGAGGAATTCTGACATCAGCGCGGCCAGCGCAGTCGCGATACCGAGAACGACCAGGGACTTTGTTCTGGACCACGATTCGGAAGTGCCTTCGCTTTTTGCGCCAAACAACTGCGCATGAGTTTTGAGCGAGAACAATAACAACGCGGCATACGCAACGATGAGCACCACGCCAATCGCAAGGGACAAATGTTGCTCGGCTTCAGGCGTCCAACCGGTGGAGCGATTTTGCGCTGCCACGTGAAACACTGTGGGCACGATCAGCGCCACCGTCGCCAACAGCAGGGTTGTGGCCGAAACGCGAATCGCCGTGGCATTGAACCGTTGTTGCGGCCGACGCCATCCGCCCACCAGCACCGATACTCCCAACACCAGTAAGGTATTCCCGAGGATTGAGCCAGTGATGGAGGCCTTCACGATGCCGGTCAACCCGCGTGACAACGCCACCATTGCGATGATCAATTCAGCGGCATTTCCGAAAGTGGCGTTGAGCAATCCGCCCATGCCCGGCCCGAACCGTGCCGCGAGATGATCCGTTGCTTTGCCCATCCATCCCGCAAGGGGAATGATCGCCAGCCCCGATACCGCGAAGAGCGCGACGTCATTGCGCAACGAGGGGATGTAGCGCATCACCACCGCGGCCGGCAGGCAAATCAACAGCCAGTCAAGAGACGGTTTCAACGGTCAGCAAGAACGAAGTTGGGCGGTACTCATTGTGCCTCTGACGCGGACCTTCGTTTTGGTAGTTTCATATTTTCCTTTCATGGGTTCGCACGAGGGAGCGAGCCGGAACTGTTTTGCAGGCAAAGTCGCGCAATTCCGCCGTCGTGCGTTATCGGGTGGTCACCCACCTTATAACGTCTCTCATTCTGCCGGAGAGTGCGGGAGGAGAGGCCATGCCGGCGGACATGGAGGGGCGGTAATGCAGCGATATGAAAGCTTTAAGCGAGATGCCAGCAACTCCTGGTTCGATGTTTGGAACGCAAGACGTCCCAAAGCTTGTACTTGTGAGGCAGAAGCTCCCGACCGACCACATCAAGAATCCTCGTTCGGAAACACAGGCACGCTTGCTTGCCGCGGGGTTGGCAAAAAGAATTTCGCCCGGGGCTCGCATCGCGATTACCGCTGGCAGTCGAGGCATTGGCGGTTTCACCGATTTGATTGCCGGAATTGTGGATGCGGTTAAAGCCGCCGGAGGAAAGCCGTTCATAATCCCCGCGATGGGCAGTCACGGTGGAGCCACTGCGGAAGGACAAACGGCTTTGCTCAAGGTTCTGGGCATTTCCGCAAGCACGATTGGAGCACCGGTTCAGGCGACGATGGAAACGTTGCCACTGGGCGCTTCGAAGTCCGGGGCGGTCGCGCACCTGGACAAACTCGCCGCAGAAGCTGATGGCATCATCGTCCTGGGGCGCGTTACGTCGCATCCGGAAAACAAAGCGGGAGTTGCGTCAGGGTTGCTGAAAATGGTGACGGTCGGTTTGGGCAAGCAAGCCGGCGCACAGGAAGCGCACTCTCATGGATTGTGGGAATCGGTCAAAGCCGTGCCCCGGCTTACGCTGGCCCGCAACAAAGTCATTTTCGGTGTCGCCGTGGTCGAGAACGCCTTCCATCAGCCAGTGATTATTGAAGTCGTTCCTCCGAGCTATCAGGCATTCCGTGAAGCAGATGAACGGTTGCTTAAAGCATCTGAACCGCACGCGGCAAAGATTCCATTCAAGACACTCGACCTGCTGGTTGTCGATGAGTTGGGCAAAAATGTTTCGGGCACGGGAATGGACCTGAACGTCGTCGGCAAATGGCGGCTCAGCGGAGGCAAGCATGAGCCGGATTTCTTCCGCATCGTGGTACTGTCGCTGACTGAAGGCTCCATGGGCAACGGGCTGGGAATCGGTCTGGCCGATTTCACGACGAAGCGATTTCTGAATGCTTTTGATGCGGAGCATACCTACATCAATCTGCTGACTGCTACTGAGCCTGATGCAATGAATACTCGCGAAGGTCCGTTGCCGCTCGCCCTCGATTCGGATCGAGAAGCGATTGGCGTCGGACTCTATTCCGCGTTGGCCAGCGGGAGCCCTCGGCTCTGCCGAATCAAGAGCACTTCGCGGCTGGATCAGTTCTGGGTTTCCGAAGCGCTTCTGGATGAAGTGAAATCGAATTCAAATCTCGAAATACTGAGCGCGGCGGAAATGATGGAGTTTGATCACGCGGGAAATCTCTTCTGAGTTGGAACTCAGGCGGGCATTTCCAGACTAAAACTTTCCGTGGGTAAGATGTCGCGCCACTTCTGAATCAGGCTGCGATAAGCTTCTCCCACCGGACGCAATTTGCGGTTGAGGTCAGCCAGGCCAAGTTCATTGACGCGTCCAGCGTCTTCGCGAAGGGCAGTGTCCCAGTCCACCTGGTCAATGAGGCTGTACCAGGTGAAACCGAGAATCGGCACGCCATCGAGCTTCAGGCGGTGCATGTTTTGCCACTGCTTCCGCAGCCACTCGGGTGCATTGGCGGCGTTGTTGAGATTGGTTTCGGTGTGCATGACCGGCAGGTGATACCGTTGAAAGTATTGTTGCGTGATCATGTAGTAGCCGAAGATATCTCCGGAATACGAAGTCGTTCCATCGGCATGCACCAGATGCTCGTTGGCCACGTAATAGTCATTGCCCATGACGGAATGGGCTTTGACCTGATGGCGGCCAAACCATTCGTATTCCTCGCGAGTCATCCCGTTGTCCAATAAATACTGGTACATGGTGACCGTCAGTGGATAACCGTATGTGAGGTCAAACGAGAGGAAACGCTTCTCGTTTAGAAACGCGGCCCGTGGTTCGGACGCTGGATCTTCAGCGTGGAAGTACTGGGTGGCTTCGCTTTGAATGAAAATGCTTTTGGGTTGTTCCTGAAGAATCGCCGCTTCGGCCAATAGATTGGCGGCGCACAAATGTTTGAGGGCCGTAACAAAGGCGCGGTCGCTGCTCAAACGCTCATTCCACCAGCCGTACTGCGCCGAAAAGGTTGCCGCGACAAAAATCTCATTGATCGGAGTGTAGAGTTTCACCCAGGGGAAGCGCGCGGCAAACGCCCTCGCATATTCCGCAAAAAGCTTCGGCCAATCGGGATTTTGAAAGCTGCCAATCCAATCCGGGACGCCGAAGTGGCAAAGGTCCGCAATGGGGATGATGTGATTTTCGCGCAGCGCATTGAACGTCTCGTCGGTGAAACTCCAATCGTATTTGCCCGGGCCAAGATGCGTTCGGTAATAGGGCGGGCCATAGCGCAGGTAATGAATGCCCAGGTCTTTTACCAACGCAAAGTCGTCCCGCCATCGCTCGTAATGCTTTGCCTTGGACATTTGATCGATTCTTTTGGTTTGGCCATTGGGGAGCTGAATCGTGGGATAGCTGTTCTCGATTCCGGTGGCGAACATGAAACGGTGCGCCGCGAGCGGGACCGGTTGAGCCGCGTTCGCGTGTCCGTCGATTGCCAAATCCGTTTTCATTCCGTCCTGCCTTGTTTTCCGTTTGATCGCCGACTTCGATGCATCAGCACGCCCGCGGCAGCGATGCCGAGGCCAATTACCCCTGCCGCGGCCAGCGGCCGGCCAATCGTGCGGATCCTGCGCCGCGCCGTTCCATAATGCAGATTGTGAATCGTCCTGCGTTCGAATTCCTCCCATTTCATCATGGTCTTGCCGGCGGCACTGACGCCAAGACCTTTCATCAGTTCCGGCATGGCGTCGCGAAGCACGGGATGACCGGGAACGAAATAAACGCGCGGATCGGTTTTGTATTTCGGTTTGGCGCAATCGTCGAAGACCAAATACGGTCCTTCGCGGAGGTGCTCCTCAAAGTTTGGATCGTCAACTTCCCCAATCATTATCGTGGGCGTTCCTTTCAGCCACATGACCTTCGCCAGGTCGCCGCGGCGCAACATGCTGTCCAAAACGCTTTTTACATGACCGATCGTGCCCTCCAACGTTACTCCCGAGCCGACCAGAAAATTCAGCGGCAGATAATCGAACCCCTCGTGTCCCGGCCACGCTTTGAACGCCACTTGCCCCAGAGGAACGCCGAGGTACTCAATCGGCTCGCGAATGCCCAAGCCACGCGCCTCCGCTTCTTTTGCAAACTGAAGTTTGTGCCAGTCATGGCCCAGCAGCCGGGCAATGGTGACATCCGTCGCGACGGGATCTGTCGAGGCCAGGATGCATCCACACCAGCGCGGGAGATCGGCTATCGGACCGTCTCCTTCACCTGCAATCAAAGCGTCTACCACGCACAGGTCCGGTTTCACGATGGTCATGATATCCATGAAGCGACCGATCATTTCGGTGTCTCCGTGGTTGTATTGTCGCCACTGCTGGTTAACCGTTCCGACCCAGTTTTTGAGCGCCCCGGAAATCGGTTCGATGTGATGGTTCTTGGCTTTCGGAACATCAATGATCACATCCGCGTCGAGTAGAGGGCCAGGCAGTGGAACTTTGCGAATCACTTTTCCGTTCGGAATGTCAACTTGCCGGTTGGGGATATCATCGCTTCCAAGATCAATCAGTTCCGCGCCTTCCTTCTCCGCAACGGCCGCCATGCCGGTGACCTTCATGCATTCGAGCGAAGAGAAAAAGCCGCCGCTCGATTCCGCGACCTGCACGCGAGCGGCGCCGGCTTGTTTGCAAAGATAAATTAGAGCGCCAACGACAAGCGGATCGGTCGTGCAACCTTCCTCCGCCGAATAATACACGGTCTGATTTGGTTTGATCAGGACAACGTCGCCAGCTTTGACGAAGTGTGCCATCCCTCCCAATGGTTCGAGCGCAGATTCCACCAACTGGAGGACGCGCGTTGGTGAGCGATGCTTCTCTCGGGTGTGCGCGATGGCGACTTTGGCACGTGGCGGTTCCATAGATCGGTTGCCTTTTACAACCCTCTCAATATCAAGTCATCCAACTCGGCTTGAAATGGGGTTAGAACCTCCGCACCCGTCTTCGACACTACGACCATGTCGCAATGGCGTAACCCGCCGTAATCAGCAAAATAGGCTGCTGGCTCAATATTGAAAACCATTCCGGGCTCGAGCACGTCGTCCGACGCCGGATGCAACCGCGGTCGGGCAAGATGGTTGATCGCCGAAAACCCCACGCCGTGCCCGGTGGGATGCTTGAATTCTTCGGCCAGACCGTGGCGGCGCATCACCTCACGTACCACGCGGTCCACCTCTGCCGCTTTGATGCCCGGCTTTACCACCTCAAATGCGGCGTTTCGCGCTGCAAGGACCGCATCGTACATGCTCCGCGCCTGCGAATCGGGTTCGCCGCAAGCATAGGTTCGAGTGATGTCAGTCCAATATCCGTGTACCCAGGAGTTGCAATGAACCAGCACGAGATCACCGCGCTGAATTTCCCGTGCGCGCGAACGTTGATAAGCCGCGAATGCCTCGGCTGAATTGGGCCCGGACATGCAATAAGCAAATCCATCCGCTCGTTCGACTTCTTCGTTCCCGATCTTCAACCTGGCCAACGGAGCGCGAAACGCACAGGCGACTTCCGTTTCGGTCAACCCTGGTCGTGTTCGGGTGCGCCCGACAGCATATGCTTCTTCAGCGATCTGGCAGGCCAATCGAACATGATCCAATTCGCATGAAGTGAGACTGGCCCGAAGTCGACTCAAGACATCGTCTGCGGGGACAAGAGTCACAGGAATTGTCTCCGACAGCAGCTCACGCAGGCTTCCCGAATACGAATGAACGCCGGCGTACGAGGTTGGTTCGTGAGTGGCTTCGTGCTCGAAGCCGCAAGTCCCTTGGAGGTTGAACCGTTTAGCCAGCCGGGCGAGTGGTTCACGGATTCGTTGATCCGCCGACGTGATTTCATCAAGCGAACCGCCTTCAATTATTTCCAATTCATCCCAACCCGCTTTGGCCGCAAGCTCGCGCTCGTCCTCTGGCACGATCAGCCCCACGTGTCCTTCCCGCGTCGCGATTGCGACCGATGTCCCGATGACCGGCCAATAACCCGTCAGCATGAGCACATTGCTGGGGCGTGCGCATACCAGTGCCTCCCAACCGGCTCTTTGCAATGCGCTTTGCACCCGTGCAATTCGTTCGAGGTCACGAGGCATGAATAGTTTTTGTCCTGAGCGGGTTTCGATGACTCATTTGCGTTTCTCCTACCCCGCATCGTCCAGATCGATTAAGGCCAATCCCACCTCCGGGTTAAGCTTTCGGCGTAAATGTCGCGGTGATTCCTCAATGACCACCTCCAGCGTCGGGCGCACGCGGGCTTCAATCAAATGTCCGCCGTGAGCGGTCGCATCCGCCTTTCCGACCACGATGTGCGCGTGGATTTTTGGTGCGTTCTTTTCGATGGCAATATTTCCCAACAGCGACAGCACCTCGACCTGCTCATTTAGCGTGATCTGGTCGTAGTCCTTTCGCACAAAGTTGAAGTAACCCAGCGTCACATCGCTCAGAGCGCCAATCCCGGTAAAATGGCTGCCCTCCAATCCCTGCTCCTGCGCGAACTGCCGCAGAAGCGCCGCGACCTCTTCGCCGGTTTGGAAAACGACCGCATAGGTCCTGGGATTTTGGTTGATCAGCTTCGATTTCATCGCATTACGGGAGAGTTTGGTCTTTTCGCTCGTTTCTTATGCTGCCATCGCAATCCTCCCGCAATTCCGGCCAGGACCAGGGCCGTTCCCACAAGCACCGCTCCACGAGTGGGGCGATGCTCGAGTCTTCCATTCCCATCAGCATCGTGGTCAGCTGCCTTTCTGCCCGCCGTCGGAGCTGGGGGTTGCGGCCGGATTCTACCCTCACGCAATGCCATCTTCAGAACTTCTGCCAGGTGCAACGCTTGCCGCCCCGTTTGCTGGAGGATTTGTTCGTGGCAACTGAATCCGTTTGTTATGACAAGCGCCTGAGCATCGGCCTTTCGCACTTCCGGCAACAGCACCCGCTCGCCGCATTTGATTGAGACCTCGTAGTGCTCCCCTTTCTCAAATCCAAAAGCGCCCGCCATCCCACAGCAACCGGAATCAAGCACACGAAAGTCCAACCCAAGACGCTTCAGAATTTCGGTTTCATCCTTTAATCCCATGACCGCTCGATGATGACAATGCGCATGCACCAACGCCTTTCTGTTCAGTTCTCGGTTCGGATAATCCGCCGCACGACGAATCAGGAATTCGCTCAGCAAGAATGTTTGTTTGCGCAGTCGTTGAGCGTTCTGGTCGTTTGGAAAAAGATTCGTCAGTTCCTCCCGAAACACGGCGGCGCAACTCGGCTCCAGAACGACGATGGGAGTTCCCGCTGCGAGATAAGGCGTCATCACACTGAGGATGCGCTGCAACCATTTCTTCGCGGTATCCAGCATCCCGTAGTCGTACAAAGGCCGCCCACAGCAGATATTTTCCTGTGGCACTTGGACGCTGAATCCGGCGTCTTCGAGCACCTCGACCGCGGCCTGCGCCACGTGCGGGTGAAAGTAATTGTTGAAGGTATCCGCCCAGAGCACCACGGGCTTTCCTCTTTCATTACGTGGTGAACGCTGTTGAAACCAATCCTTGAATGTCGTCTGAGCAAAAGCGGGGAGCGCGCGTTCAGGTGCAATCCCAATGACGAACCTGGCCAATCCGCCAACGAGGGAACTCTGGGAGAAAAAGTTTGCAACGCGTGGCGCCACGCTCGCCAATCGAGCCCAACGATGAATCAAGCCAAAGGCGTAAGCGTGCAAAGGACGGAGTCGCCCTTTGTAGTAATGCGACAGGAACTCCGCTTTGTAAGTGGCGATGTCCACATGCACGGGACAATCTCCTTTGCAGCCTTTGCAGGAGAGGCACAGATCGAGGGCTTCCTTCACTGAATCGTTGCGCCAGCCGTCCCGCAGGGGATTTCCGCGCAACATCTCAAACAGCAACCGCGCCCGGCCGCGGGTGGTATGCATCTCCTCCCGCGTGGCCATGTAACTGGGGCACATCGTCCCTGCTTCTTCCCGTCGGCACTCGCCCACGCCCACGCAGCGTTCCATTGCCCGGCTAAAGCTGAAGCCGTCTCCCGGAAACTTGAAATGCGTTTCCGGTTCCGGGGGACGATACGCCGGCCCGTATCTCAAGTTTTCGTCCACGCGATATGCGCGCACAATCTTGCCCGGGTTCATTTTCCAAGCCGGGTCCCAAATGTCCTTGAACTCCTCGAAGGCGTGAACCAACTCAGGTCCAAACATTTTAGGAAGGAATTCCGCCCGCGATTGTCCATCGCCATGTTCGCCTGAAAGCGAACCGCCATGTTTTAAAACCAGATCCGTTGATTCTTCGAGAAAGGAGCGGAACTGCTTTACGCCCTGCGCGGTCTTCAGATCAAAATTGATTCTCGTATGGATGCAGCCTTGCCCGAAGTGCCCGTAGAGCGCGCCCACATACCCATATTTGTTGAAAAGCTTTTTAAGCGCCCGGAGATAAGGTCCAACTTGCTCCGGCGGCACGGCTGAATCCTCCCAGCCTTCCCAGTTCTCCGCTTCACCGGGAATGTGCGCCGTCGCACCCAAACCCGATTCGCGCACTTTCCAAAGCTTGATCTATACAAACCCGCTGTTCTTCCTCTTCTTTCTTATCGAACAGCTTCATGGTCGGAGCATTGCGGCCTCGTTTTAATTCCGCCATCACCCTGCGCGCTTTCTGGTCGCTTTCCTCTCTCGTCTCCCCACCGAATTCCACCATCAGGTAACCCTTGCCCTCCGGCAGCAACGCGATGTGGTCCTCCTGCAGATGCTTTTTGCACAAATCAGAAACGAACTTATGATCGAGGGCTTCCAAACCAACTGGGCCGTGCCCGGCCACTTGAGGGATATGATCGCCTGCCTGAAAAATGTCGGGATATCCCAACACCAGCAGTGAGCGGTGCGGCGGACTGTGAACCAGATTCAGAATGGCTTCAAGCACCGCGACGCACGTTCCTTCCGAACCCACCAGCGCGCGCGCCACGTGGAATCCATCCTCGGGCAACAATTCATCGAGATTGTATCCCGACACTCTTCGCGGAATCCGGGGGTAACGTCTCCTGATCAAATCAGCATAACGGTCGCGCAACGCCTTGAGTTTCGAGTAAATCTCGCCACGACGGCCGCCCGCGCGAATGATCTGTTGCAATTCACTTTCAGTCGTGCGGCCGACGCGCATCCGGGTGCCGTCATAGAGCAGAATTTCCAATGCTTCAACATTGTCAGCCGTCCGCCCCGCCATCTGGGAGTGAACACCGCACGAGTTATTTCCAATCATCCCGCCGAGGGTACACCAACGATGCGTTGCCGGGTCCGGACCAAACGTCAGATGATGCCGTTCCGCCGCGTTGTGCAGGTGGACATGAATCACTCCGGGCTGAACCCGCGCCAGCTTTCGTTGGGGGTCAATCTCCAGAATGCGATTCATGAACCTGGTGTAGTCCACGATCACGGCGACATTACAACACTGTCCGGCCAGACTCGTGCCACAACCTCGCGATGTGATGGGTGCACCAAATTCCCGGCACAAAGCGAACGTTTCGCACACGTCCTCTTCATCTTTGGGCCGGATCACGCCGATCGGTGTTTGGCGGTAATTCGAGCCGTCGGTCGCATAAAGCGCACGGAAGCCGTCATCGAAACGAACTTCCCCCTTGAGCTTGCGTCGTAGTCGGTGCGCCAATGTTGCAGCATCAATATCCGCGCGCTTCAGTGTTGTCACACATCCCTCACTCGCTTAAACCAACTCGCGCACCTTGTCCTCCAGGATCGTCGTGGCGATTTTCATCCGCTTCGGTTCGCCTCTGGCGAGCGATTCCGCAAAATGCAGCGCCTGCTTCACTTTGGTCTTTGCGGGCATCGGCGGCTCGTACGGGTCCACGACGGCCTCCACCAGGACTGGCCCGGGCGCATTCAAGGCTTCGGCCAGAATATCTCCGCACGTTTCCGGTTCGGTGATCGTAACTCCCGTTCCACCACAAGCCCTGGCGAAGGCCGCAAAGTCAATTGGGTGCAGATCACATCCGAACTCCGGGTTTCCCAAAAACACCATCTGCTCCCATTTGATCTGGCCCAAAGTGTTGTTCTTGATGATGACGACCTTGATCGGCAGTTGATACTTCACCGCCGTTGCGAATTCCGCCATCAGCATCGAAAAGCCACCATCTCCCACAAAGGCCACACACTGCCGTTTCGGGTAAGCGATCTGCGCGGCAATCGTGTAAGGCAGGCCGTTGGCCATCGTGGCCAGCGTGCCGGACAACGAATACATCTGGCCTTGCCGGGCTTTGATGTGTCGCGCGAACCACGTTGCGATCGTGCCGCTGTCACAGGAGACAATCGCGTCATCGCGCAGGAGTCTTCCAAGTTCCCGTGCGACCACTTGCGGCTTCATCGGTTTGTCAGTTCGCGTTCCCCGTTCTTCCATCAAGTCCCACCATTCCTTCATGCCCTTCTGGGCGCTTTCCAAAAACGAGCGATCTTCCTTTCGCCGCAGCAAAGGAAGCAACTCCGTCAAGGTAGCCCGGGTATCTCCCGCCAGGCCAACTTCCATGGGATAACGCAATCCGATCCGCATTGGATCGATTTCAATCTGCACGCCTCTGGCCTGCCCCGGCCTGGGCATGAATTCGATGTAGGGAAATGAACTCCCGATCATGAAGAGCGTGTCGCACGATTCCATCACCTCCAGTGAAGGTCGCGTGCCCAACAATCCAATCCCGCCCGTCGTATACGGGCTGTCATCCGGCACGCAGCCTTTGCCCAGAAGCGCTTTGACAATCGGAGCGCCCAAAGTTTCCGCAACCTGAAGCAACTCCGTCGTGGCTTTTAACGCGCCGCGGCCCGCAAGGATCGCCACTCTCTCGCCCTGGTTCAAAATCTCCGCTGCTCTCGTCAGATCATTCCGCGATGGCAGCCCGGCACTCCGCGCGAACACATCCACATTATGCCCGGGAACGTTCCGCTCCGACCGCTCGCCCTTTTTCACCGACATGGACTGCGTATCAACGGGGAAATTGATATGCGCCACGCCACGACGGCTCAAGGCAGTCCGGCACGCGAGATGGGTCACGTTGCAGACATGCTCCGGCCCCATGACACGCGCACTGTACACGGCCACATCCATGTACAACTTGTCCAGGTCCACGTCCTGTTGCGCGTAAGTGTCAATCAGGTCATGGAAATGATGTCCGGTGATGGCGACGACTGGCTGGCCATCGAGCTTTGCATCGTAAAGGCCATTGAGAAGATGAACGCCGCCCGGACCGGAAGTTCCCAGGCAAACTCCCAATTTGCCGGTGTATTTCGCGTAAGCGCAGGCCATGAATGCGGCGGCCTCCTCGTGGCGCACCTGAATAAACCGGATGCGCTCCTGCCGCGTGCGCAGGGACTCCATGATGCCGTTAATCCCATCGCCAGGTAATCCGAAAATAACAGCAACTCCCCACTCGATGAGGGTGTCAACCAGGACATCAGCCGCAGTATGCGTCATGCCCCGAACGTCGCGAATTGGAAGCCGATCTTCATGACGGGTGCTAACCCCAAAGGTGATGGGTGTTCTGGTTGGATTGTTTTCCGGAGCATTTCTGCCTGGAAACAGTCTGTGCCGGGGCAAATCATCAAGGAACAGTTCTTATCGCCGGCTCCGATCCGGGCATCAAAGCCTCGCTGTCTGACATCGCCTTGAGAACAAACACGGTTCAACAGCCGACACCCCCGTCGTGCCTCAGCAAGGAATTACGATCAAACCGCCATCCCCAGCCCCATCATTTTGTGGGGTCGACGGCCTTTTCAACACCTTTAGAGTTAGCGCACTTGCGTGCTGGTCTTTGTCAAGTGGCACGAGGGTCAGCAAGGCGAGGGAGAACGAATGCAGAGCAAAGAAGAGAATCGGGATATGTCTCGTGGTTGTTTGGGCATCCGGGCGGTTCGGGCGCGACCCAACTATCGTGGCCTTCGGGTCGCGGCCTTTACGTTGATTGAATTACTGGTGGTCATCGCGATCATCGCGATATTGGCGGCGATGTTGCTCCCGGCGTTGTCACGCGCCAAAGAAAAAGCCAGGCGGGCCTCCTGCATGAACAATCTGCGTCAGATCGGCATCGGCATGGCCATCTACGCCGGCGATAACGACGATCGGGTGGTGGAGGCGCGGGCGGCGGGCGGCATTGCGAGCGCCACGGTGAAGGGCCGATACAATCAACACGCTCTGAATTCCCCCGAAGCCGGCATGGCCAAGTCCGTGAACCTGGATCCGACGATGACCAACAGTGCGTCGGTTTGGGCCTGTCCGAGTCTGGGCGTGGGAAGTGTGTTGTATAACGCAACTGTCACTCCGCCGCAGTGGAACGTCGGGTATCAATACTTTGGTGGAATTTATTGGTGGTACAATGTCGCGAATTCCGCCGGCATCACTTCGGCCAGTCCGACGCGGCTAAGCCGGGCGAAGGCGTCCTGGGTGCTGGCGGCGGATCTGGTCTGCAAGGACAACACCGCCAGCGGAAATCCGTGGGCCGCGGTCAGTGGGGTCAAGCGCGTGGCGCATCAACGGCCAAATGCGCAGTATCCGGATGGGTCGAATCATCTGCTGGTGGATGGCTCGGTCAGCTGGATCAAGTGGGAGAAGCTCTTGCAAATTACGACATTCGATACCGGTACGCGGCTGTTCTACCATTACCAGGATGATTTGGGTCAGATTAAACCGACGGATGTGCCACTGTTGAAGGTCCGCCCCTGACCCGACCCCAAGGAACTTGAGGGTTTACCGAAAAATCAAATTCGCCATCATCTGAGCCATGTACCCAAGCCGATTTGTGACATCAACCAATGAAACCAGGCAACTCATGAAATTCACTTTTCGAACGCAGGCGTTAATATTGGCAACTTTACTCGGAGTGGTACTTTGCGCGAGCCCGGCGGGCGCCGACGTTATCGAGCAAACCCTGACCCAGGGGTTGGGCACGAACTGGAATCAAGCCACGTGGGGAACTCCTCCCGCCGTACCGTTCAGCACGAACGATTACGTCACACCGGCAGGATTCGATGTGCGCACGCCGGATTCGCAAACGCCTTCCACGTTTGCGGGTAACAGTCTTCAGATTGAAAGCGGGGGACGATTGTTCCTGAAGAATGGTGGGGCGGGGGCGGGAGTCGCCACTGCCAACGTCATCTTGAATGGCGGTTCGCTCACCTACAACACGGCTAACGGCACAACGATCTCCGCCGTTGCCGGCACGCTCCAGGTGTTGACGGATTCCACCATCAACTCGCTGGCCGGCGGGAATACGCGCGATATCTGGTTGCGCTCCGCACTCAGCGGCAGTGGCAATCTCACGGTGGGCATGGTTAACAACGCGCTCGTGCTCTCCGGCACGAATTCGGCCTACAGCGGCAATTGGACGGTCAACTCCGGTCGCATTGAAATCGGCAATAACGCCAAGGATGCGCTCGGCTCGGGGCCAGTCAATCTGGTGAACACGATCAACGCACTGACACTCAACGCCACGAACGATATTGTTGTGGCCAACGCCATTGGCGGTTCCGGTGTCATCGCGAAGCTCAACACCAACACCGCGACCTTGTCGGGTGACAACTCCGGGTTTTTTGGAACGGTGGCCGCGAGCAACGGCGTTCTCCGGGTGCAAAATACCGCGGCCATCGCCACCGCCACTTTCATCACGCTGGCCGGTGGCACCCTCGACGCCGCACCGATGGGAGGATTGGTGCTGAGCGACTTCGTGGGACAAACTCTCAACCTCTTCGGCGTGGGGAACGTGACCGGCAACTTCACCGCGCCCAGCGGCACGACGCTCAACTTCAATCTGACTCCCACCACCAACGACATATTGAACGTGACGGGCTCGCTCACGGTGAACGGCAACCCGACGCTCAATCTCAACTTCACTGGCTTCAAGCCCGCGGGCACTTACCGGCTGATCAATTATTCCGGGAGCATCCAGGGCGGCGGGACTTTCAGCCTCGTGCCCACCAGCAGCGGCAATCAGACCTTCGCGCTGGACACAACCACGCCCGGACAGGTGAACCTCGTGATCAGCGGCATCCCCAACAACCTCACGTGGGTGGGCGATGGTTTCGGTAACGTTTGGGACACGTTCAGTCCGAACTGGACCAATCCCGCTGGTACTCAGGTTTACGTCGAAGGAGACAATGTCACTTTCGACGACAGCGGCTCCGCCGTGCCGGATGTTTTTGTCGCCACCACGGTCACCCCGAGTTCGGTGACGGTAAGCAACTCGGCGCAGGCGTACACGATCAGCGGCGCTGGCATCAACACCTTTGGCCCGCTCACCAAGAAGGGCGACAATGTCCTGGCGCTCACCAGTGATGCCAATCAATTGAGCGGGACGGCAACCATCGAAGCCGGCGTGCTCTCCATCGGCAATGGCGGTGACACGGGCAACTTCGGCAGCGGCAACATTGTGAATCATGGCGAGCTGCGCATGAACAAACTCAATAACGGCGCGCTGGTCACCGGCGTCATCAGCGGTCCGGGTAGCGTGCGAGCAACGGGCGGCGGTGGTGCTTCGGCCCTGATGCTCGCGGGGACCAATACCTACACCGGTCTCACCACGGTGGAGAACGGCACGGAATTGCACATTCGCAATGACAGCGCGCTGGGCAGCACCAGTGCGGGGACGATTGTGGAGACTGGCGGCAGTGTGAAGTTCACAACGCTGGGCAACTGGACCGTGGCCGAGCCGTTGACGCTGAACGGCGGTGGCGCCACTTTCCCCGGCGCGCTCTATGTCAACACCATCAGCAACCGCGCCACGTGGACGGGTCCCATCACGCTGGGCAGTGCCAGTCGCATTCGCATCGTCAACGACTACACGAGCCTGACCATTGCCAACACCGTGACCGGCAATCAGACTCCGTTGCAGTGTTCCACCGAAGGCACCGGGCCGGTGTTGACCTTCAACGGCAACGTGACTTTGGGAACTCCGGCAGAACTCACCAAGGACGGCAGCGGGACGATGCAATTGAACGGCGCGAACAATCAGGCAAGCAGCACGCTGGTCAGCGGCGGCACGTTGCTGGTCAATGGCCAATTGGACGGCGGCCCGGTGACTGTGAACGGCGGTGCGACGCTGGGCGGAGCCGGGACGATTGTAGGTAGTGTAAGCCTCCAGGGCGGCAGCACACTCGCTCCCGGCAATAACGGCATCGGCACGCTGACGCTCAACAGTGCGCCGAGCCTGGCCGGCACGGCGGTGACCGTGATGGAAATCAATCGCACCAACGCGCAAAACGCCGACTTGCTGGTTGCTCCCGCAATACCGTTCAACGGCACGTTGACCGTCGTGAACACTGGCCCGCCCTTGCAAGTCGGCGACACGTTCAACCTCTTCGATGGCACGCTGAGCGGCGCCTTCAGCGTCACCAACCTGCCGGCGCTCGCCTTGC
>DASUGI010000198.1:0-5133 GCA_036274115.1 Verrucomicrobiia bacterium | reverse complement strand
CGTCAGCGGCGCCGTCTTGTGGAGAGGTCCCGGAGAGAGCGAGCCGGTGCCCGTCCGAAAAAGCGAAGGTCTCTAATTGGGCCGAGTCCGGCAGCAGTTCGGCCGTCTTTCTCCAGCAATCCAGGGCGGCAAATTTCAATTCCTGCCGGGTCTTTAAGATTTGATATCGTTCCCGTAATTGAATCGCATTGGTATAGGTTGGCCCCATCGCGGCCACCTTCGCTTCCACGCGACTCACCCGGAATTCCTGCACGCCGACGATGCCAAAGTAAATGAGGACTCCAACAACGTAGAGCGCGCCGACCGCCAGCAACCCGCGAATCCACAGTCGGTCAACAAACTGATTGCGATAACGCCCCGCGTACTCCGGCGGGACGAGATTGCTTTTGGCGTCGGCCTCCACCGCGCGCCGGGCCGTGCGCGCCGCCAGTTCTACGGGTTTGAGTGGACTCACCAATTGAATCGGCGCGTCCAAACCGCGCTTGAGCGGGCCTTCCCACTCCGCAGCCGTTTGCTCGTCGGCGACCAGCGTCCAGTGCGGCAACGAAGTCAGCCAGCCTTCCAGTTCGCCCGCCCACGCCATCTGGGCCAATTGCTCCTTCAAAGACGCCGCGCGATCACCGGTGCCGGGCATCGTCAGCGTGTTGAGATTTTGCAGTTTGCCGTTATACCACCAGGCCACCAGCGCCGTATTGTGCGGCCCGCCGAGTCCGGGATAAATCCAGGCGCCGTTCTCGGTCACACTGGCAACCGACAACTGATCCAACGCCTGCAGTTCAAGCCGATCCGCCAGGTAACCCTGCCCCTCCAGCTCGCCAAGAAAATCCTCCACCTGCTTGCGTTCGACCAACACGACAATGAGCGTCTGAAGATCGTCCGGCACTCCGCTTTGTGCCGGCAAGGGATGCACGCTCCAGGCCACTTGCCCGACCGGAATGGGCGACAATTTTTCCAACTGCAATTCCACCATCGAAAGGGTCTCGGCAAAATTGCTCGCCGGAGGCAAATGGATGACGCGGAAGAAAACGCTCTCCGCCGGCAACCAGGCCACGTTCAACCGCGGTTGCCACAGCGAGCCCCAGCTTTTCTGGGCCACGCCACCCGGCAACGGTTCACCATCAGGAGAAGTGTGCTCGCGCGTGAGATTGAAATTGCCCTGCGCCTGGAACTGCCAGAGCTTGCGGCCCGCCGCTCCCGTGCTCAATACGTTGCAGGAATGAAGTCGTGCCATGTCAGCGCGGATTTACGATTTCAGATCTACGATTCACGAATCGCACACCAAACCGGCGCGTAAATCGCAAATCGTAAATCGTAAATGGAAAGGAATTTTTCACGCCTTTTTCCCCCGCTCGCTCAATGAGTCAAGGTGCTCCTCAATCTGCGTCACGCGCAGCACTTCCTCAATGGTCGTAATTCCATTGCGGACTTTGTTCCAACCGTCGTCGCGCAAGGTCCGCATTCCCCCTTCGATCGCCCGGGCCGCAATGGTTGATGACGCCGCCCGCGCCAGCACCAGGGGACGCAACGCTTCGTTCAGCACCAGCAGTTCATAAATTGCCAGCCGCCCCTGGTACCCCAGTTGCCGGCAATCTTCGCAACCCACTCCGCGCATGAAACGTGTGGACTCCACCAGATGCTCCGGGAAACCAATCTTCTTGAGGTAACCAGGCTCAACCTTTTGCTCGGTCTTGCACGTCGGGCAGATGGTTCGCACAAGTCGCTGGGCCATGATGCCTTCAACCGACGAAGCCACCAAAAAAGGCTCAATGCCCATGTCAATCAAACGCGTGAACGCGCTCGGGGCGTCATTCGTATGCAGCGTCGAGAACACCAGGTGACCCGTCAGCGCCGCGCGAATCGCGATCTCCGCCGTCTCCAGGTCGCGAATTTCACCGACCATGATCACGTTCGGATCCTGACGCAAAATATGACGCAACCCCATCGCGAACGTCAGACCGATCTCGGGCCGCACCGCAATCTGGTTAATGCCCTTGAGTTCGTACTCAACCGGCTCTTCAACGGTGATGATGCGCTTCTGGATCGAATTGATCGTCGAAAGCATCGCGTAAAGCGACGTGGACTTGCCTGAACCCGTCGGCCCCGTGACGAGCAGAATGCCGTGCGGTTTGACAATGATTTCCCGGATTGCCGCTTCATCCACCGGCGCAAACCCCAGCTTGTCGAGACTCAGAAAGATTTTCCCGCGCGACAACAAGCGCAGCGAAACGGATTCGCCATAAACCGTCGGCACGGTGGAAACGCGGATGTCAATTTCCTCGCCCTTGATGCGAACGTTGATACGACCGTCCTGCGGCAGGCGCTTTTCGGAAATGTTCATCCCGCTCATGACTTTGATCCGGGAGATGATCGCCGCCTGAAAGCGCTTCAACTGCGGCGGCATCGGCGTTTGATGCAGAATGCCGTCAATGCGGTAACGGATGCGCAGTTCGTCCTCTTGCGGTTCGAGGTGAATATCCGTCGCGCGATCCTTGAACGCTTCCCAGATCACCTGGTTGACGAACTTGATGACGCTCGCCTCCTGGTCGCCCTCGGTGATTTCCTTGTCCGTGGGCAACTCCAGGTCCATCGCCACTTCCTCGTCCATCTCGTCGAGGGTTTCGGCGCCGACGCCGTAATACTTCTTCAGCGCCTTCTCGATTTCGACCTTGGGAGCCAGCGCAAATTCCACCGGCCCGCGGGCATCGTAGCGGACGGCGTTCAACATCGCCGTGTCGAAGGGATTACTTACCGCCACCTGCACCGCCCCATCGCGCATCGCCGTGGGAAGCACGTTGTATTGGAAAGCGACCTTCGTGGAGATGCGCCCACGCGCCTCGGATTCGACTGAAAGCTTGTTCAGTTCGAGGAACGGCCAGTTCAATCCCGCCGCCAGGCGTTGGAGGAACACGTCCTCTGCCATGCCCAATTCCCGCGCAAGAAACGTGAGAAAAGAATCCTGCGAGCCGTTGTCCACGGCTACTTGCCAGGCTTTTCGCACTTCCTCGTACTGATCCGGCATCACGCCGAGCACGGATGCAAAAAGAACTTTTACTGAGTCAAATGCCATGAGTCTTTGTCAGTCGTCAGAATGACTGAACGCCAAAAACTAAAAAAAGTTGCGCTAAGGGTCAAAGAATTAAACACTCCCGCGCCGCCCACTCCTGGTTTCGGCGACAAGTGTATACCGAATGAAAATCTACGCCACCATCACCGTCATCGGACGCGACCAGTCCGGCGTTGTCGCGCGCGTCACCAGTTTCCTGTTCGTCCAGAAGGCGAACATCGAAGGGCTGGAGGAAAAAGTCACGCGCGGTCAGTTCGGCATGACGATCCAGGCGTCCTGGCCGGCGAATGAATGCAGTGAAACTTCCATTCGCGCCGGCCTTGCGGAGCTTGCCCGCACGCTCGGGATGGAAATCACCATTCGGTTCATCGAACCCACACGCCGTCAGCGCATGGCGCTGTTCGTGACGCGCGAAACCCATTGCTTCGAAGCGATTATGGCGGCGGTCCGTGCGGGTCGCTTGAAGACCGACCCGACCGTGGTGGTGGGAAATCATGCTGACCTCGAACCGCTCGCCCGGAAGCATAAGCTGCCCTACGTCCACATTCCCTGGACCGACCGCGTGAAGGCGGAGAAACGCGCGCTGCACGTATTGGACAAGCACGAGATCGACTTCGTGGTGCTGGCGCGGTTCATGAAGATTCTATCGCCCACGTTTGTCTGGCACTTCAAGAACAAGATTATCAACATTCACCCATCGTTGCTCCCCAGTTTCCCCGGCCCGAACGCCTATCGCCAGGCTTACGAGCACGGGGTGAAAATCGTCGGCGTCACGTCGCATTTCGTCAGTATGCACCTGGACGAAGGCCCGATCATCGCACAGGGCAGTTTTGAATTGCGTTCCGGCATGTCCTTGAAAGAAATCGTCGCCGCCGGCCAGCAACTGGAATCCAAGGTACTCGTAAAAGCCATCCAGCTCTACCTCACCAAGCGGCTGGACGTGTATTGGGGCACGGTCAAGGAGGTTTAACCCGCATCCCGGCATCGACTTTCGCCTTTGGACATTTCCTGCCGGATTGATACCTTGCTCACGTGACGAATTTCATCATTGCCGCGTTGGGCGCTCTGCTGGCCAGCAATCAGCCGGTTGCCCTCAGCAACCTCGTCCATTCCGAAACGGGAATCGCCATTAAGGTCACCGCTCCAAACGATCCGGTTGAGAAAGAGTTTAAAACGCTGATGGAGGAAGACGACGCGGCGCAGGCCGAAGTGGACCAGTGGATCCGCGACAACGCTGAATTGGCGGCCAAAGGCGGAGGCATCCCGAATCCCGAACTGAACCAGAAAATCCGTGAACGCTTCGCGCCGGTGCGCAAGGGATACGAAAAGTTTATCGATCAACATACCAACCACGTCGGCGCCCTGGTTGCCTACGCCAGTTTTCTGCACGACCTCGGCGAGGAGGAGGGCGAACGGAAATATCTCGAACGCGCGCTCGAAATCGACAAGACCGATCCGGCCATCTGGAACAACCTCGCCAATTACCACGGCCATCGCGGCCCCGTGAAGAAGGCTTTCAGTTACTACGAGAAGGCCATTGAACTCGACCCCAACGAGCCCGTCTACTATCACAACTTCGGCACGACCGTGTTCCTGTTCCGCAAAGATGTGAAGGAGTATTATGACATCGACGAACAACAGGTCTTTGACAAAGCACTCGGTCTTTACAGCAATGCGATGCGGCTGGCGCCCAGGGATTTTCCACTGGCGTCCGATGTGGCGCAAACTTACTACGGCATCAAGCCTCCACGCACCGAAGACGCGCTGCGGGCCTGGACTAATGCTTTCAACATCGCCAATGACGCGATCGAACGCGAAGGCGTGCACACCCATTTCGCCCGCATCAAACTGAATGCCGGCCGCTTCGAAGAAGCCCGCGCGCACCTGGACGCCGTCACCAACGCCATGTATGCCGACCTCAAAAATCGCCTTGAACGCAATCTGCGTGAAAAGTCCTCCGGCACGAACACACCACCAGCGGCGAATGCAACGGAATCTTCCTCAAGCCCGAACCCAACGAATAGTTCTCCCTCTCCGCTCCCAGCGGGAGGGGAGAGGGCCGGGGTGAG
>DASUGI010000197.1:0-23315 GCA_036274115.1 Verrucomicrobiia bacterium | reverse complement strand
GGCTTCTCGCATTGCACGGGTTCGGAGCGGCAGTCAGAATGTTCATGTCCATGAAGATCAAAACTTCAATGTCGCGTAGAGTCTGCCCGCTGCTCGCCGCCCTGGTCGTTGCCACAAGTTCCATTGCGAGCGCCAATGATGTTCCAGGTGCGCGGGCTCGCACGGCACCGGCGTGGTTGCGCGAAAGTGTGGTTTACGAGATTTATCCGCGGGCGTTTTCCGCGAGTGGCGACTTCAACGGCATCACTGCCCAACTCGACCAGTTGAAGGACCTTGGCGTGAACATTCTTTGGCTCATGCCCATTCATCCCATCGGCGAGAAATTGAAGAAGGGCACGCTCGGCAGTCCTTACGCGGTTAAAGATTACTTCGCCATCAATCCCGAGTTCGGCACGACGAATGACTTTCGCCGGCTCGTGAAAGAGGCCCATGCACGCGACCTCAAGATCATTCTCGACATCGTTGCCAATCACACGGCGTGGGACAACGTGATGCTCGCGCGACCGGAGTTTTATAAGCAGGACGCCAAAGGCAAAATTACTCCGCCCGTTGCCGAATGGACCGATGTGGCCGGATTGAACTACGGCAATCCGCAATTGCGCCAGCACATGATCGGCATGCTCAAGTTCTGGCTGACCGAATATAACGTGGACGGGTTTCGTTGTGACGTGGCGCACATGGTGCCCGTGGACTTCTGGGAACAGGCGCGCGTCGCACTGGAAAAGGTGAAGCCGGACGTCCTGATGTTAGCGGAAGCGAGCCAGCCGGAGTTGTTGGTGAAAGCCTTCAACTTTGATTATTCCTGGCCGCTGCATGGCGTCCTGAACAAGGTGTTGCTCGATGGCGCGCCCGCCAGCGATTTGCGCAAATCGTGGGAAGAATCGCTGCAACGATTCCCAAAAGGCTCCTTGCACTTGCGCATTTCCGACAATCACGATGAGGCGCGGGCCGTAGCGCGCTTCGGCATTCGCGGCGCCTTGGCGGCGCAGGTCTTCATGATGACCCTTAACGGCGTTCCGCTGCTCTACAACGGTATGGAAGCCGGCGATGCCACGGAGTCCGGCGACCCGGCGTTGTTTGAAAAGATGCCGGTCTTCTGGAAGCCCAAGGAGCGTCCGCCGTTGCGCGACATCTATCGCGACCTCATCAAGCTGCGCAAGCAATACGCGGCTTTCCGCAACGACAGCGTGACGTGGCTGCGCAATTCCAACGAAGCCGACCTCGTGACGATGATGCGCCATGATGACAAGGACGAGTTCGTCGTACTGATTAACTTCTCAAACCGCCCGCAGGTCGGTTGGCTGGAAGTAATGAACGCCAAGCAGTTTAAGCCCGTAAAAATCTCCGGTGCGCCAAAAGTCAACGAGGATGGCTTTCCGCTCTTTCGTCTGAACGGTTTCGAGTGGCGAATCTATCACCGTTCCGCGGCGCGATAGTGTCGGTAGGGACGCGTTACACCCGCGTCCCAAAAGTTTTTGAGAAATGGGGACGCGGGTGGAACGCGTCCGTACCGAGATCATCCCTCCGCGCGCAGCACTTCCAGTGGCGGACGATTCAGCACATTGCGGCTGGCCAAAAAGCCGATGGTTACCGTCAGGAGAGAGTTCACGGCCATGGCGATACCCAGGTGCGCCCATGGCACACTGAAGCCAATCTTGAACACAAATGCCGTCAGCGACCACTGCGCGGCCACAGCGAGCGCGATGCCGGTCAGACTGGCGAGCAATCCCAGCAACAGGAATTCGACCACCTGAATTTTCAGAACCTGCCCCGATGACGCCCCCAGCGTGCGCAGTAACACCACTTCGCGCAGCCGTTGAAATCGGCTGTTCAACACCGCGGTCACGAGCAGGATCGCTCCAGTGCAAACCGTCAGCAGCGCAATGAACCGTATCCCGATGGAGATTTTCGACACAATGGTTTCGATCACGCGCAGGATGAGCGTGAAGTCCACACTCGACACATTGGGATACTCACGCACCACGGCGCGCTGCATCGCGGCGGACTGTTTGGCATCATCCACGTGCGTGGTGACGACGGAGAAGCCCGGCGCTTCCTCCAGCACCCCCGTTGGAAACACCACGAAGAAATTTGCCTGCACCCGACGCCATTCCACTTTGCGCACACTGGCCAGTCGCGTCTTGATGGGAATGCCTTGCACGTCGAAAACCACTTCGTCCCCGAGCGCCAGATCGAGTTCGCGCACGATGCTTTGCTCGATGGAAACCGGGATATGCTCGTCCGGCGATGCTTTGCCGATCCATTCTCCCGCGATGACCTCTTCCGCGCCGGTCAACTCAGCGCGATAGGTCGAGCGATATTCACGTCGCAAAACCCAGCTTTGCCCGCGCCAGTCGCGCAGCAACTCCGTCGTGGGTCGGCCCTTCACGGATTGAATGCGCATCGTGACGACCGGCGCAATGTCGAGCACCGGCAGGTTTTGTTCCTTGAGAATGCGCAACACGCCGTTGCGTTGATCGGCTTGAATGTCGAACAGGACGGCGTTGGGTTTGTCCGCCTGGCTCTCGGGAGTCAATTCACGCACGAGCGAGAATTGCACGAGGTAAAGCGTCAGCATGAGGAACGTGCCCAGGCCGAGCGAAACCATCAGCAACAAGGTGCGGTTGTTCGGACGATGCAAACTCGCCACGCCTTGCCGCCAGACAAACGGCAGTCTTGCCCAGGACAATCGGCGCACGCTCCAAACGATGACGCGTGCAACCAGAAACAACACGAGCAACGCGCCGGCCAGTCCGGCAGCAAACCCCAGCCCATGCCTCAACTCGTTTGTTTGTGACACGGAAAATGCAATTACTCCGGCGGCGATGGCGGCATAAGCCGCATACACCCACGGATCACGCACTGGCGTGTGGTCGAGTTCGCGCCGGAACACCGCGAGTGGCGAAACGGTTCGCACACGCAACAGCGGCAGCAATGCGAACAACATGCAGATGCCGAAACCCGCCGTCGCCGCGCGCAGCATTGAAGCGACGTCCACCGAGAATTTCACTTCCACGGGAATGAGGTCCGCAAACAATGCCGGCAAGGCTTGCTGCAATGCTACGCCCAGCAGCGTGCCCGCCAGCACGCCGGCCAGTCCGAGGGCCGCGCCTTGAATCAGGTAGATGAAGAACGCCTGCCGTGCCGTGGCGCCGAGGCAACGCAACATGGCCACCGAATCCAGCCGTTGCCGGATGTGGACTTGAATCGCGCTCGCAATGCCGATCGCACCCAGCAACAGCGCCACGAATCCGCCGAGATTCAGGAAGCGATACAGATTTTGCAGCGCATCGCCGAGGTCGTCTTTGCGCTCCTCGACGGTGTCCACGCGCAGGCGCAGTTCGCGGCGTTTCGATTCCACCGTGCGGATCGCGGCTTCGGCTTCGACCTCCGTTGCAAACTGATAGTAGCGGCGATAGCGCGCGAGACTGGAGGCGCCGATGAGACCGGTGGCGTCCAGCTTTTCCATCCGCAGATAAACGCGCGGCGCCAGACTGGCGAAGAATTCATTGTCGCCGGGCACTTTCAATAACGCCCCGACAATCGGCAGCGTGAGTTTACCCACTTTGATCTCCTCACCAACGCGCGCGTCAAACTGAAGCAAGAGGCTCTCCTCGACCAGAGCGCCTTCGCCACGCAGGAAACGTTGCCAGCCGTCGGGAGGATTCGTTTCAGCCTCGCCGTAGTAAGGAAAATCACCCGCCAACGCGCCGACTTGCGCGAGCCGTGTGCCTTCGCTCTTTGGAAAATAAACCATCGAGGAGAAGAGAATCTGTTCCGAGGAAGCACCGCCAAGGCTGTCGAGGAAGGTTTTCTGTTCCTCCGTCAACTCGTCGCGCGATTGCACCATCAGGTCCGCGCCGAGCAGCGCTTTGGTTTGTTCTTCCGCCGCCTGTTCGAGATTCCGTCCAAACGAACCAATCGCGACCATCGCGGCGATGCCGAGCACGATGGACAATGAAAACAGCAGCAGCCGCGCGCGACTGCGGTGACTGTCGCGCCAGGCCATGCGGAAGAACCAGGCCAGTGACGGGCTGCGTGAAGCAATTGGGGAAGGCGTGGTCATTTGTACCAGGAACATCTATGGACTGCCTGAGCGTCAGCGAAGCCGAACCGGAGCGCGGCTGTGTTGCAGACCAGCCGCAGCAGGTGGACGATGCTGCGACTGGCTTTCAGCACAGTCGCGCTCCGCGTGATAGGCTCAAGACGCGGTTTGTCAGAATCGGAAGACATTTCAGCTAATGGCTTCTTCCTTCACCACGCGACCGCCTTTGAGTCGCAACACCCGTTGCGTACGGGCGGCGAGTTCCAGATTGTGTGTCACCAGCACCAGCGCTGTATCCAGTTCATCGTTCATCTCGAAGATCAGTTCCACCACGGTGGCGGCCGTCTCGGCATCCAGATTGCCCGTGGGTTCGTCGGCAAAGAGAATATGCGGGCGATTGATGAAGGCGCGGGCCAGAGCGACGCGTTGTTGCTCCCCGCCACTCAACTGGGTGGGATAATGACCGAGGCGTCCGCCCAAACCGACCCGCTCCAGCAATTGCCGGGCGCGATCCGTGGCTTGATTGTCGCCGCGCAACTCGATCGGAATCATCACGTTCTCCAGGGCGGTGAGGTTGGGCAGGAGTTGGAAGTTTTGAAAGACGAAGCCGACATGCTCATTGCGCACCTGTGCGCGCTGGTCCTCGTTGAGATTGTTCAGATTGACGCCGTTGATTGTGACCGAGCCGCGCGACGGCAGGTCGAGTCCGGCACAGAGTCCCAGCAATGTCGTCTTGCCGCTGCCGGACGGGCCGACGATGGCGCAGGTCTCCCGGCGATCGAGATGAAAGCTCACGTCGTCGAGCACGGTTAACGAACGTCCGCCGCTCGCGTAGGTGCGCGAGAGGTTCTGCACCTCGAGGATGTTGCCTGAACTCTTTTGAACTGCGTCTTTCATCGTTAAATTGAATGTCGCTTTCTCCTCACCCTGACCCTCTCCCTCCGCCGTCGCTGCGCTTTGGCGCGACAGGCCAGGAGAGAACAGCCCTGTGCTTTTCTGTGCTTCGGACATTGCTCTCGTGCTGCCGCTGCTTCCAGGGTCGACTACAAGCGACCGACGGCAGTCGTGCTGCCGAGCGCGGCGAACGTTTCTCCCTCTCCCCGGGGGAGAGGGCCGGGGTGAGGGTGAGCGTTTCTCCTTCATCACCCAAACCTTTATTCGCGCCCGGATGGTGCTATACATAGTTGCAGGCGGTCACGCCTGAATACCGACGGCGCATGAAAAAAATCATTCAGAAACTAGCGTGGATTGACACTGAAGCAAAAAGTTCCTCGCTCACGTCAGTCGTGGTGCTCGCGCTGCTGGGAATGCTCATGGTGGCGTCGGCCAGTGGCGCAGAAACCAATCGCAAGACGATCTTTGTCGTCGGCGACAGTGTTGCCGCCGGGCATGGGGTGGACCCGGAGGAAGCGTTTCCCGGCCTGTTGCAACAGCGCATCAATGACAAGAAGCTGGGCTATGAAGTCGTGAATGCCGGCGTGAGTGGCGATACCACGGCTGGCGGCGTGCGGCGGATGCCGTGGCTTTTGAAACGCAAGATGGACGTAATCATCCTGGAACTCGGCGGTAACGACGGTCTGCGCGGCATCACGCCCAAGGAAACCAAAGCCAACCTCGAGAAGATCATTGACCTGGCGCGGGAAAAGAATCCCGACGTGCAAATCATTCTCGCCGGCATGCAAATGCCGCAGAACATGGGCGAGGAATACACGCGCGAGTATCGGGAGGTGTTTCCGGCAGTGGCGAAAGAGAAAAACGTCAACCTCATTCCCTTCCTGCTCGAAGGCGTCGGTGGCAAGGCGGATCTGAATCTACCGGACCGGATTCATCCCAATCCCGCGGGGCACAAGATTATCACGGAAACCGTTTGGACGGTGCTGCAGCCACTACTGATTCAGGGCAGTAAGCCAGAGCCATAACTCAGCATCGTTCGCGTATTTCGCGTGGTGCGCGGTTGAACCTCCTTGTCCGTCGCTTTGTGCTGTTTGTGCCTCTTTGTGGCGAACCTAGGACGCTGCCTTCTCCGTCCTGGAATCCTTCACGCTGAGGGTTACCAGCGCGGCGATGAGCATGCAGACCCCGCCAGCGACGACGGTCGTCAGGCGGCTCACTTGCGGGAAATGTTCCATGACGCGGCCAAGGATGAGCGCGACCAAGATTTGCGGGATCACAATGAAAAGATTGAAGATGCCCATGTAAACGCCCATCCGATTTGCGGGCAGCGATGCCGACAACATCGCGTACGGCATGGAGAGAATTGAGGCCCAGGCGATGCCCACGCCTACAAATGCGGCGATCAATAGGTTCGGATCTCGAATCACGCTCACGGAAGTCAGGCCGATTCCTCCGAGGAGCAACGAGACGAAGTGGATGTTTCTTGCGGACACGCGTCGCCCCAGCCACAGGAAGGCCATGGCCGCAAAGAACGCGACGAGATTGTAGGTGGCGAAGCAGGAGTTTGCGAGGTTGATGCCTTGTTTGTAGAGGTCCGATGCCGTGTCAGTGGCGCCGACAATGTTCCGGGCGACGGCGGGCGCGAAGAAAATCCACATGCAGAACAGTGCTGACCACGTGAAGAACTGGACGACTGCCAATTGTTTCATGCGGCCCGGCATTTCGCGGAACGCGGTCCAAATCTCGCCCCAACCTTCCGCCTTTTTTCGGCGCAACGCTTCAAGGTCTTCCGGAGGGTGCTCCTTCGTGGTGATGATGGTCCACAGAACTGCAAGAAAGAACACGATGGCTCCCACGGTGAAAGCGACATGCACGGTCTCGGGAATGGGTTGAGTCGGGCCGGTGATGATTCCCACGCCGCAATAGGTATGCAGCCATTCCGGCAGCTTTGAGGCAATGACCGCTCCCGCTCCAATAAAGACCGATTGCATGGCGAATCCGACCGTTCGTTGCTGTTCGGGAAGGAGGTCGGCAACAAATGCGCGGAATGGTTCCATGCACACGTTGACGGAAGCGTCCAGAATCCAAAGCATGCCTGCGGCCATCCAAAGGACGGATGAGTGCGGCATGACGAGCAGCGCAAGACTGGCCAGAATGGCGCCCACCAAAAAATAAGGACGTCGTCGCCCCAGCGGTCCCCAGGTGCGGTCGCTCATGTGTCCGATGATCGGTTGCACGACGAGCCCGGTGAGCGGCGCGGCGAGCCAGAGCAGTGGCAATTCGCTCTCCGTGGCGCCGAGGTATTCGTAGATCGCGGACATGTTGCCCATCTGTAAGCCCCAGCCGAATTGGATACCGAAGAAGCCGAAGCTCATGTTCCAGATCTGCCAGAAGGAGAGACGCGGTTTGGTCATGGTCAATTGCGGTTATGTTTCAATGGAGCAAGCGAGTTCACTGGGGATGGGCGTGGAAAACATTGAACCTCGAACATTCAACATTCAACATCCAAAGGGATCTCCGAGTGTCACTGCGGATGCTGCTGGAAAATGCGCCGGCGCCGGGCTTTGCAGTTTCCCTCTCCGCTCAATGGGGTGAGGGGTGTGAAGGTGGAAAACATCGAACATCGAACATTCAACATCCAACATCCAAGTGGATTTCTGAATGCGGTCGTTGGGAGTTGAGAGTTGAGTGTTGAATGTTGAGCGTTTCTGCTCGCTCTCACCATGGGTCAGCGCGCGGGCCGTCAGGTTCGGGTTCAAGGTGCTGACAGGAAACTAAAATGGCTGGCTGAACTCCACCGCATATTTGTGCGCACTCGTGCCCGTTGAACTTGGCAGGTGTTCCTGCCACACTCCCGCCGCCAAATGAAATTGAGCCCCGATCAATCCCTGGCCGGCATTCTCGAACCTGTCTTTGCCATCCGCACCGAAAACGACCTCGGCGTCGGCGACACGGACGGCGTGCGCCAGATGATTGATTGGTGTCATCGACATCACCTGAACATTTTTCAAACGCTGCCGGTCAACGAGACGAGCGACGACAACTCGCCCTACAACGCCATCAGTTCACTGGCCATCGAGCCGAGCACGCTGGCGCTGACGCCTAAACATCTGCCCGATTTATCGCCGAAGAAGTTCAGCGAGATTGCCAGACCGGAGGTGTTGCAGGAATTGCAGGTCGGGCCGGTGAACTATCCGCAAGTCAAGGCACTCAAGCGTAAGCTGCTGGAGGCGGCGTTCGAGAGTTTTGTCAAAAAGCATTTCAACCAGGAAACGGAGCGGGCGACCGAGTTTCGCGCCTTCATGCAGGAGAACGCCGAGTGGCTTTCGGACTACGCATTGTTCCGCGTGTTGATGGAGGAGAACGGCGGTTCGCCGGCGTGGGATCGCTGGCAGGCGCAACATCTCGGGCCGCGACGCGCGCGCACGTGGTTGTTGTCGTTGCCGGAGGCGCGACGCGAGGGACTGAATCGCAAGCAGCTCTTCTTCGCTTACGTCCAGTGGATTGGCTTCAGTCAATGGCAGGCGATCAAGGCCTACGGCACGGAGAAGAAGGTCTATCTGATGGGCGATATTCCATTTGGCGTGGGCCGCTACAGCGCGGACGTTTGGGCAAATCGCAGCATCTTTGATCTGGATTGGAGCGGTGGCGCGCCGCCGGAAAAGACCTTCAAAGTTGACCCTTTCACCGAGAAGTGGGGGCAGAACTGGGGTATCCCGAATTATCTTTGGGACGAGTTGCGGCGGCGCAATTTTGAGTGGTGGCGCACGCGCGTAGGTAACATTCAGAAGGTGTTTCACCTCTACCGCATCGACCACGTGCTGGGTTTCTTTCGCATCTACTCGTTCCCGTGGACGCCGGATCGCAACGCCGAGTTTCTGCCATTGAACGAACACGAAGCCGCAGCGAAGACCGGCGGACGACTGCCTGGCTTCAAGCAATTTCCCGACGACACGCACGAGCACAAGGCGGCCAACCAGGCGCAAGGCGAGGAGATTCTGCGCGTGGTGCTGGAAGGTTCGGGTGAAACGACAGTGGTGGCCGAAGACCTGGGTTGTGTGCCCGAATACGTCCCGCCCACGCTGGAAAAGCTCGGCATGCCTGGCTTTCGCATCCCGATGTTGTTTCGCGAGCACGACGGCAGTTATTCCGATCCTGACAAATATCCGCGGCTGTCGTTGGCGCAACCGGCCACGCACGATCACACGCCGCTGGCGCTGATGTGGCAGGAATGCTGGGCAAACATTGATGCGGGTCGTGATGTGGAGAACAACCGGCGTGAACTGCGCCACTTAATGAACTTCGCCGGCTTGAATCATGACGAAGAACCGCCGCGTGAATTCAGTGACAAACTTCACGAGGCTTTCACGCGAGCTGTAATGCAATCCAATTCATGGCTGGCGGTGTTTCAGGTTCAGGATGTATTTGCGCAGACCGCGCGATTCAATGTGCCGGGTTCAACCTCCGCGTCGAATTGGTCGGCGCGCCTGCCGCAAACAGTCAAGCAACTCGATGCTGATCCGAAACTGCTGGCGAAGACCAAGATGCTGTCGCGACTGGCGAAGGAAGCCGGGCGACGCGTGTAGGGTATCCGAACTCGGAGGATCGCGCGAATCGTTACCCTCTCCCCTCAATGGGGAGAGGGCAGGGTGAGGGGTGGAAATGGAACGTTGGCGTTCGAACAACCAAAGCAGCGTATGAACGAACAACCACTTATGGAACTTCCACACATCAGGTTGCTGGGCGTTCACCCCTCACCCTTGATCCCTCTCCCCGTTGAGGGGAGAGGGTGCGTGTTGGTCGCGCTCGTTGTCAGTGGAGTTCTTGCTGCTGCGTCAGCGCTCCATGCGGGAACAAACGCGTCTCCAACGGCGTTGCAGTTTCGCGTCACTGGTCACGTCGAGCATCTCGCGCCGATTGACTCCAGGTTCGTGGATCGTCGCAGTGTCGATGTCTGGCTGCCGCCGAGTCACTTCGACCCAAACGCGAAGTCGCGGCGGTATCCAGTGGTGTACGTCCACGATGGGCAGAATGTTTTTGATCCGGCGTCTTCATTCATCGGAGTGGACTGGGCGGTTGATGAAGCCATGACGCGGTTGATCGCGGAGAAGAAAGGTCCGGAAGCCATCGTCGTTGCGATTTGGAACACGCCCCAGCGATTGTCGGAATACATGCCGCAGAAGGCGATTGAACGGACTGCGGAGGCGGAGTTGGACAATATGTTCAAGCCCGTTCGTCAAAAACCGCTCGGCGATGCGTACTTGAAATATCTCGTCAGCGAATTGAAGCCGGCGATTGATGCGCGCTATCGCACGCTGTCGGATCGTGCTCACACGAGCATCATGGGTTCGAGCATGGGTGGATTGATTTCGCTCTACGCCATCTGTGAGTATCCAAATGTGTTTGGCGGTGCGGCGTGTCTCTCGACGGCATGGACGGTGGCGGGCGGTGTAACGGCGCGTGACATCGAGAAGGCGTTACCCGATCCCCGGACGCACCGGATCTATTTTGATTTTGGAACAGAAACCACCGACGGCAAATACGAGCCACTGCAACAGCAAGTGGACGCACAGATGAAGGCGGCGGGTTACACGGAGGGAACAAACTGGGTGACAAAATCCTTTCCCGGCGAGCCGCACTCCGAGCGCGCCTGGCGCAAGCGGGTGGACGTGCCGTTGCAATTCTTACTGCACGAATAAGCTCGGACGATAGAGTGCAACTGATAGCCCGGAGCGCGGCTGTGCGCGTAGCGTCAGACGCAGCAGTTGGCCCTCCAGCAGCGTTCGGGCCTGCTGCGGCTGGTCCGGTGGACACAGCCGCACTCCGTTCGGGTGTGACTGAGAGAGGGGCATGTAGCGCAGATTGGAAATTTGCGCTACGCCTCGGGGTATTGCTCCTCAGTTCAGTCGCAGGTAATAGTTGCGTCATTGCCTGCTGGTCGTTGCGGGCGTAGTCTGAGGGGACTTCCATGAAAACTCTGATCATTGGTCGGGGCGGGCGTGACCTCACGCGAATTGGTAAACTGGTGATGGCGGTTGCTATTCTGCTCGGCGCACTCAACTCACCGGCGGCAGTCTCCAGCGGAACGGATCTGCTTGCGCGCCTGCGACCGGAACATCCGCGATTGCTCATCACGACCAATGACATGGCGGCATTGCGTGCTGCGGCCACGACCAATGCCGAAACAGCGGCCATTCTAACTCGAACAGAAGCGGCGGCCCGGTTGGCGATGGCGAAACCCCTGCTCACCTACGACAAAAAAGGCCGACGATTGCTGGCGGTTTCGCGGGAGGCACTGCGTCGCATCTGCCTTTGGAGTTTTGCGTATCGGCTCACCGGTGACAAAGTCCTCGCCGAGAGAGCAGAGAAAGAGATGCTCAACCTTGCCGCGTTCAATGATTGGAATCCATCGCACTTTCTCGATACGGCGGAAATGACCGCGGCCATGGCCATCGGCTATGACTGGTTGTTTGATGCGTTGACTGTTTCCAATCGGATTACCATTCGCGACGTCATCGTGGCCAAAGGCATTGATCCGGCGTTGGACCCGAAAGCGCGTTGGAACGGCTGGCAACGGACGGAGAATAATTGGAATCAGGTTTGTTTTGGCGGACTGACTTTGGGCGCGCTGGCGATTGCCGAGGATGAACCCGCTCGCGTGCGTGAACTGTTGTCGCGCGCACGGACCAACAACCTTGCGGGACTTCGCCCGTACGCGCCGGATGGAGTTTATCCGGAAGGTCCGAGTTACTGGGGTTACGGGACAACCTACCAGGTGCTGATGCTTGCGGCGTTGGAATCGGCGTTGAGCACGGATTGGGAATTGTCGGCCGCTCCAGGTTTCCTCGCCAGCGCAGCTTCGTTGGTGCAGCAGACCGGTCCGACTGGGCGTCCCTTCAATTTCGCCGATGGTGGCGAGGGCGTGGCCTTTCGCGCCGCGCTGTTTTGGTTCGCGCAAAAATTGAATCGGCCGGATCTCGTATATTCTCAGCATCGCTTGTTGCAGCAGCGCCTGGCTGAAAAGGGGCGGGAATTGCCGGAGGAGTACCTGTTGCCGTTGCTGGCGAAATGGACGGCGGCCTTGCCAAAGAACCTTCCGCCGCCCGCTTTGCCGCTGGCGTGGCGCGGCGGCGGACCCAATCCCGTCGGCATCTTCCGCAGTTCGTGGACCGACAGCAATGCCCTCTATCTCGCGTTCAAGGGCGGGTCGGCGCGCGTGAATCACGGGCACATGGACGCCGGTTCGTTTGTGCTGGAGTGCGACGGCGTGCGCTGGGCGTGCGACCTGGGTGCGCAGGATTATTATTCCATCGAGTCCAAGGGCTGGAGCTTGTTCAAGCGCACGCAGGATAGCGATCGTTGGCGCGTGTATCGGTTGAACAATTTCAGTCACAATACGCTGACGCTTGATGGTCAGTTGCACAACATGGCGGGTGATGCGCGGATTACGCAGTTCGGCAACAACGAGGCGGCGGTTGATCTCAGCGCGATTTTCGAGGGCCAGGCGACGAAGGTAACGCGGCAGTTCACTGTCGGAAATGACCGCACCGTGCTGATTCTCGATGAGATTAGAGGTGGCAAGCCACGCCTGCCGGTGCGCTGGCAGATGGTCACGCGGGCTGAAGCGCGGGTTGATGGCACGCGTGCTGAGTTGCGTCAGGACGGACGAATGTTGCGCGCAACAATTATTTCACCCGAGGGCGCGAGTTTCGAAGTTGTCGATGCGCAGCCGCCGGATGACGGGGTGAATCAGAAGAATCCCAATACGCGAATTCTCGCAGTGAACAGCACCGTGCCGGCTTCGGGCAATCTCACGCTGACGGTTCAGTTGAAATCCGACTCGGCGACAGCGCGGTAGAAACAGGAGCGCCGCCTTCCCGGCGACGAGTTCGCGAAGCGAGCCGGCGAGACGCCGGCGCTCCCAGGACGCAAACTGAAACTTGTTTCGTCGCCGCTGCAATCCTGCTTCAATTCGCGCGGATGAAAATTCTGGTCATAGGGTCGGGCGGACGCGAACACGCTTTGGCTTGGAAACTCGCGCAGTCGCCGCACGCCACGCAGATGTGGTGTGCGCCGGGGAATGCCGGGATTGCGCAGGAGTGCGTAGGACACGCGTCGCGCCTGTCTCTAACTTCTTCTGAATATGGAGACAGGCGCGACGCCTGTCCTACAGGAAAAGTGGAATGCGTCAACATCGGTGCGGAAGATTTGCCAAAGCTGCTCGCGTTCGCGCTGGAGAAGCAAATTGATTTTACGGTCGTCGGGCCGGACAACCCGCTCGCGCTGGGGATTGTGGATTTGTTCCAGAAGAACGGGCTGAAGATTTGGGGGGTGAACCAGAAAGCGGCGCAATTCGAGTCGTCCAAAGTTTTCTCGCAAAAGTTCATGGAGAAGTACGGCATCCCAACTGCCGCGGCGGGAACGTTCGACGATGTTGCGCCTGCAAAGAAGTTCGCTGCCTCACTCGGCAAATGTGTGGTCAAGGCTGATGGCTTGGCTTTGGGGAAGGGTGTGTTGATCTGCAACAACGCTGCCGAAGCTGAGAGAGCCGTTGATGAGATCATGGTGGGTAAAGCGTTCGGCGCGGCCGGAGCGCGTGTGGTGATTCAGGAATTTCTTGAAGGCATCGAAGTCTCGATGCACGCGCTGTGTGACGGCACAACAGCGAAAGTCTTTCCGACGTCGCAGGATCATAAACGCGCGCTCGATGGTGACCAGGGCTTGAACACGGGTGGCATGGGCACGTATTCACCCACGCCATTCCTCACCGAGGCGCAACTCGCCGATGCGGCAAAGACGATTCTTGATCCGTTTATGCGCGGCTGTGGGGCGGAAGGCATCGATTATCGCGGCCTTTTGTATCCCGGCATCATGCTCACGAAGAATGGGCCGAAGGTTTTGGAATTCAATGCGCGCTTCGGCGATCCTGAAACGCAGGTTTATCTGACGCGATTGGAAAATGATCTGGTTGAATTGCTGGATGCCAGTGCGAGCGGCACGCTGGGGAAACATGAACTAAAATGGACACCCGAAGCCAGTGTGTGCGTCATCATGGCCAGCGGCGGTTATCCGGGAGATTATCCGAAGGGCAAAGTCATCACCGGCCTCGATGCAGCGAACAGGTTGCCGGGCACGAAAGTGTTCCACGCAGGAACGGCGTTGAAGGAGGGACAGATTGTTACCAGTGGTGGCCGTGTTCTCGGCGTGACCGCGCTGGGCAAAGATTTGCGGTCGGCTCAAGCTGCTGCTTATGCTGCGGTGGAAACAATTCAGTTTGAGGGCGCGCACTTCCGGCGCGACATCGCGGCAAAGGCGTTTTCAGGACAATAACAGGATCGGCTTTTTCTGGCCGGTCCGCAGAATCATCTCTGCCCAACTTGAGGGCGGCCGCATTCCCGTCGCAGCATCCCAGTCAAGACACCTTAAGCATGGCGACTATTGGCCTTTTGGCTGGCGGGCCTCCGCTCGGAGAATGAGTTTTTGAACCGCAACCTGTTGTTCAGGGGTCGCGGCGTAGGGCAGGAGTTCGGTAACCCTGGTGTGCCACTGCCCATTGTGAGCGGTTCGGTAGGCATCGTAAACGGGCTGCATTGTTGTTCCGATTGCTGATGTTAAAAAATCGGTGGCGCCATTCCCTCCATCCGCACTGAACACCATCCGTTGGTCAAATACTTCGTCCACCGGCGCCTTTTGTGTGATAATGGGTTGGCCCACTTGCACATTAGGCACGGCGCTTTTGTCCGCAATCATCCAGCGGCCGAGGATTGCATGATCGATAGGAGGATTGACGTACGGCTGAAGCTCCGAAAGTTCCGTGGGTGGGTGATTGTTGGCGCGGGTGAACTCTCGCAACGCCTTTTGCAATTGAGTTCCCGCCTTGTGCTCGGCGCGGCGCCGGAGATTGCTCAATGCAAGGCGATAGTCAGTTTCCGACTCGAGCGGCAACCCGTGAACTGCGGCTAACCAATCCTCGTCGTTCAGGAAACTGAGTTCGGGTATCCCGGTCTCCGGAATGTCTTTGATTCGTTGTTTGAGTTTCGCTACCCGTTCAACCCAGGTCATCGCTGTAGACGTGGTCTGGTCGGACGCCGGGTCGATTCCGCTAGCTTCGCTTTGTCGTCCGATATTTCGTAAACGTCCAACCTCGGAGCGCAATTTTAGCAATTCGGCTGTATTCCTGTTCAATCGGTCGTTTTCTGCGCGCAAGCCGGCAACCAGGTTTGTGGCATCGATCAAGGCGCTGCCTAATGCTTCCATACTTTGTTGGAGTGGGGTTTGCTGTTGTTCCAGGTCACGGAGTTCGTGGCGCAATTTGGAGTTTTGATGTGCTTCGTAGAGTCCGGCTCCGGCGAGCACAGCGACCGTGGCTGTGACAATGGTTTTTTGCATGGTGGTCATGGCAATGACTTTGGTAGTGGCGGCGGTTGCGACCGGGACAAAAGCAGATCCGGCTATTGCTGCCGCGGTGGAAATTGTGGCAGCCAGTCCCACTGGCGCGGCCTGGACGGCGTTGGTGGAGATAACAATTCCCAAGGTGGCGGCGGTGGTGCGGATGCCACGTTGCGACAACAAGTCACGAAGCCGGTCGAGGGCGCGAGTAACGCGCTTTTGCGCGGTGTCGTCGCTGACGCCAATCGCCGCGCCGACGGTGCGAAAATCCTGCTTTTGAAAATAGCGCAACACGATGGCGTCGTAATCCGCCTCGCCAAGTTCAGACATGGCGTCGTCGAGTACATGACGGAGGTGCTCCCAATCCGGCATGTCGTCAGAGATTGAAATGAGTTGTTCCATGGCGTGCCTTTCGCGGGTGAGCCGGCGAAATTCATCGCGGCGATGGTTGAGGGAGAGATTGCGGGCACTGCGGCAAAGCCAGCCCGCGAGCGAAGCTTCTGCTGCCAATTTAGTTGAAAGACTTTTTGCGCTGCGCGCCAGTCCGATGAAAACGTTCTGTGCAATCTCAGCCGCAACGTCCGGCGACTCCACCTGCCTCAGGGCGGCGGAATAGACGAGATTGGTGTGGCGTTGGACCAGTTCGGTGAATGCCGCTTCCACCCCGTGTTGGGCATAGTCTCGCAGGAGTTGAGCGTCGGACTTTGGCTGCATTTCACCCAATTGATAACCGAGTGAGGTGAAATCCGACAAAGTTTTTCAACTAACGGCGGGTGCTGCCGTGCAGCGAGGCTATTCGAATGCGCACACGTTCGTTGCGCATCGCGGCAAAGGTGTTGCTTGCTTAGCGTTGAGCCTTGACGAAGCTTTCGTCCACGACGACTTTCCAGTCGGAACCAAACCGGCGAAGTTTCATCGTTTCTTTCTTCGTTGCGCCGCTGGTCATGGTGGTTGCCAATTCCAACAGCACTTCCTCGGGCGTGGGCGATTGTTGGGAAAGAATCTGGTAACCGGTATAACCACGCGCCTGGTTTTCCGCCATCATCGGCATTAACAATCCCTCCTCCATGCCCAGTTGATTATCGAGAATTTGCTGGCTGAAGCGTTTTCGTTCCGCGGCTGGTGCGGCGGCAATCATCCGGGCGAGCATTTGTTCCATCGTCTGGCGGGCGCCATCGGTGATAAAGATCGATTGTTTGAAGCGTTCGCGATTGCCGGTCAGCACCGACCACCCGCGGGTTTGCAGTGTGGATTGCGGCGTGGCAAATCCGACGTCGGCTCATGATTCTTTGGGTAGTTCGATCGCGGCAGTAGCGTGATTGGTTGGCGAAGTGGTGGTTGCCGCACCGGGCTGCTCTTTTGCATTGCTTGCCGGACTATTTACCCGCAAACGAGCTAACTCACCGCGCAGCCGGAGCAGTTCCGAGTTGTTGCTCCGGGCATGGGCTTGTTGGTCGCGCAATGCCGCCAACCCGGCTTCAATCTCGGCCTGGCGTTCCTGCGTCTGTTGTGACTGGGCTGAGAGTTGATTCTGCAAGGAATTAACCTGGCGGCGCAGATCCGAGCCTTGCCGGGTTTGATAAACCGCTGTTCTTACGGCAATGGCGAGGGTCGTGCCAACAATCGCTTTGGTGAGAGTGGTCATGGCAAATGTGGTGGTAGTGGTTGCAACAATTGAAGTGGCTGCAAGGGTTGGGGCACTGGCGATGGCAAGCGCCAGACCGATGGGCGCGGACTGGACGGCATGGGCGGAAAGAAGTGTGACGATTGCACCGCTGCCCACGGTGACGCCGCGTCTGGTGAAGAATTCGCGTAATCGTTCCACGGCGCGGCTCACGCGTTTTTGTGCCGCTGCTTCGCTGATGCCGAGGCGTTCCGCCATTTGCGGGGCGGATTGTTTTTCGAAATAGCGGAGCAGGACGGCATGGCGGTCGGGTTCGCTCAATTCGGCGAGTGCGTTGTCGAGGTGCGGGGCGATTTCCTCCCACGAAGCGTCGGGCGCTTTGGACAGCAGTTCGTTCATGGTGGCAGCCTCTTGTTCGTGGTTTTGGCGGCGCACGCTGGCGCGAACGTTCTTGGCCGCCAGGTTGTGTGCCGTGGTGTGCAGCCAGCCGGATAGAACCGGGTGCAGCGTCAAACGGTCGGCATTTTGCGCGAGAGTTACGAATACGGTTTGCGTGACGTCCTCAGCGGAGTGGGCCTCGCAAGTCATTCGAAACGCGGCGGAGTGGACGAGGTCGACGTATCTTCGGACCAATTCTGTGAACGCTGCTTCCGAGCAGCGTTCGGCGAAGTCGCGCAACAGTTGTTGGTCCGTCTGATCGTTCACTCACCGGATAATACCCGGTCAGGCGAAAGTCGGACAAAGAAATGATAATTCTGCGCCAATTTGTTCTGGCTGTGCCGCGGTGCAGAATAATTGAGGGCAGAATGATGAAGCAAAGGCCTGTCGCTATCAGGCATCGTTGTAGGATGTGCGCTCAATTCCGCCGGGCTGGAAGCCGCGGCTCTACGGCAGGCAGGATGCCTACCGCTACGAGGCTCATTCCGCAACCGGCTTACGTGGCAGTTTTTCGTCCAGCATCGCGGCTTGATAGGCGCAGGTGGCCATCACTACGGCGGCTTGCTTCAAGTCGTCGGGTTGAATGCGGTCGAAGACGTCTTCATTGGAATGATGGGTGCGCGTGCCGTAATCAAGCGGGTCCTGGATGAATTGCAGCCCGGGCAAGCCAATTGAATCAAACGGAATGTGGTCGGTGCTGCCAGTGTTCGAGGGGGTAAGCGTTTCGGCCCCAAGGTCGCGAAGCGGTTCGAGCCATTTCCGAAAGTAAGGACGCAGCGCTTCGTTGCCCTGGAGGTAGATGCCTCGGATCTTGCCGGCGCCGTTGTCGAGATTGAGATACACGGAGAGTTTGTCGTAGCCGGCTTCCTTGACCAATTTGCGGTTCGGGCGTGAACGATTGGAGCGGGCGGGGCGGTCGTCAGCACCCGCGTCGCGCGGGGAGCGGAGAGCAACCGTTTCGGTGGTGTTGGTTTCGAAACGGCCAAAGTGTTTGCTGACATACGCGCGCGAGCCGAGCAGGCCCTGCTCTTCGCCACTCCACAACGCCACGCGGATGGTGCGACGCGGCTGGAGGTTGAGCGCTTTGATGATGCGCGCGGCTTCCATCGCGACGGCGACACCAGCGCCGTTGTCGGTCGCGCCCGTGCCGGAATGCCACGAGTCCAAATGGCCGCCCACCATTACAACTTCATCCTTGAGGTCGCTGCCGGGAATTTCGGCGACGGTGTTGTAAGCCATCACGTCGTTGGTATGAAACTGCACCTGCAAGTCCATCGCGGCTTTCAGTTTCTCCCCGGCCTGGGTCATGCGGACCAGGCGATTGTAATCTTCAACGGCGACTGTGATTTGCGGCGGAATGGTTGGAGCGTTCGTTGAGTAGGCGGAGGGGCGGCGGGCCGTGTTGGGGCGCGGGAAATCGCCGGGCGCGCTGTTGGTTTCACCTTCGGTCTGTGGCACTGACGCGCTGGTCACAAAGATGGTGCCGGCGTCGCCGATGGTGCTCGGGGTGAGAACTGCGGCAACCCCTTCATCGTTCAGGAAGGGAAGAAAACGCGTCCAATTCGCGCCGCGTCGCCGGCGCGGCGGGGTGCGGGCATTGCCGCCTGAGCCGGTGGCGTTGGTGATGCTTGAACGGGTACCGTTAACCGAGTTGGTATCATCGCGCCGCTCTCCGAAGCCGATTCCGCCACGAATTGGAAATGGCGTTTCAGATGGGCGCGCGGGTGTGGGAGCGTCGGCATTGGCGAGGGCCAGGAGGTTGGTTGCCTCCAGTCGGCGCGTAAGCGGCTCCCAGCGGGCCGGCACGGGACGCACCGGACTGGCAAGAACGACCGCACCTTTCAGTTTTCCTTTGTATTTCTCCAATTGAGTCGTGTTCGTGGCATCAAGAAAGATCACGTCTGCTTCCACGGGTCGGTCGAACCCGGGCGACCATGCGTTGGGATAGGCCTTGATGGGAATGGCGTGGGGCTCGATGATTTGCGCGGAGAAACGTTGGAGCGACCAGCCATAGCCGAATGGTCCCCACGCTTCGAGATTCGCATTGGTCAATCCCCACTCGGCCAGCTTGTCGCGCGTCCATTCGTTGGCGTGCTTCATATTAGGCGACCCGGTCAGGCGCGGCCCGATGAGGTCGGTGAGGTAAGTCATGGTGTCCATCACTTGCGACCGGTTTAAACCTTCATCGCGAATACGGGCAATGGGGTCGTTCGTGTTGGAACTTCGGCGCGCCGGGCGATCCGTCGCATCAGTAGGCCGTGGACTGGTACTGTCGGGAGGCGTTTGCGCGGGGGCATGAATTCCGATTGTTGCGGCGCAAACCAGGCAGGCCAACCGGGTCAGATTGTTGAGGGTTGATGGTTCGAAACCAGGAGTGTTCATGATGAGTGCTGGAGTTTCGGGACGCTGGCATTTCAAGCGTTGTCGCAAGGGCTCACAGACGTTATGGGCGAACCGTGTTGCCATGACAAGCTGGAAATCGGAATCGGCACGCCGCGGCGGGTTGTTGGCGAATTGGCGACGGGACGTATTTGCGTTTTCCGTTGACGTTAAGGGGTTGGTAAATAGATTCCATGCATGAACACTCGCTGTAACGCAGTCCTGCCGGGCTCCTGGGGCATCAATTTTTTCAGACGCGTCCGGTCCACCAGGCAATTAGCCGGGTTGGTCGTCACCATTTTGCTGGGCGGACTGTTGAGTTTGCACGCCGAAGAGCCCGACTCCAAGTATATGCGGAGTTATTACGCGATGGAGAAGGGGGATGCGCTGGCACAGAAAGGTCAAACCAACGAGGCCAAGGCCAAGTATCTCGAGGCGCAAAAGGTGTTGAAGGATATCAAAGCCATCAGTCCCACCTGGAACACCAAGGCGGTTGCTTACCGGTTGAACTACGTGACCGAGCGACTTGAAGCTCTGGCCAAACCGCCCGCCACTGCGGATGCCGGAGCGGGTGGGACGATTGCTGTGGGTCACGGAGCGCAAGCGCCGGGTGTTGCAGTCAAGCTGCTCTCTCCCGGGAACGAGCCGCGCCAGGCGCTTCGACTGACGACCAAGGCAGGTGACAAACAAAAGGCCGAACTGACGCTGCAAATGGCGATGGGTGCCGGCGGCGGCGAGTTGATGAAGATTCCGGCGTTCAAATTCGCGCTGGAGGTCGAAACCAAGGAGGTCACGCCCGAAGGTGATATCAACATGGAGATGCTGATTGAGGACGTGACGTTGGATGAGCAGAGCGGAGCGCCGCAAATGGTGGAAGCGATGAAAGCTACAATCGGGTCGATCAAGGGGATGGTGATTGCGAGCACCATTTCCAACCGGGGCGTGACGAAGCAGGTTGATGTGAGGTATCCGTCCGGCACTGACCCCGCAGCCCGCCAGTCGATGGAGCAAATGAAGGATTCGTTCATGAATGCCCAGGTGTTGTTGCCTGAGGAAGCGGTCGGGCCTGACGCGAAGTGGGAAGTCACTCAAAAGATCAAAAACCAGGGGATGACCATTGATCAGAAGGTAACGCAGCATCTGGTTGCCATGGCGGAAAACGTTCTTACCATCGAGACGCTGATCGAGCAGAGCGCGGCCAACCAGAAGGTCGCAAACCCGGCCATGCCGCAATTGAAGGTGGACCTGACCAGGTTGACGGGATCGAGCAAGGGGCAGATGACGGTGGATCTCTCGAAAGTCCTTCCAACCTCGGCCGCAATTGAGGGCGGCGGGGAAATGTTGATGAGCACCGGCTCGGGCGCGCAAGCGGCGACCATGACGATGAAGACCGAGATGAGCCTCAAGATCGAAGGAAAGTGAATCGCCGGGCGGAATTCAGTGATTCGCCTGCCGAGCTTTGAACTATGAAATCCCGGAATTGGTGTGCTGGCGTGGGAAGCAGCTTGTTGCTTGCGGTTACCGCCACGGCCGGCCCTTTGCAGCAATCCAACGTGATGAACGATCCGGCCTGGGTCATTCATCTCGACCTGGATGCGCTGCGCCAAACTTCCATTGGCAAGCAATTGCTGGTGGAAATGGAAAAGCCCGACGCGCAGAAGAAATTTGAGGCCTTCCAAACGGTGTTCAATCTCGACCCGCGGAAAGATTTGCATGGGGTCACGCTATACTCGGCCACCAAGTCCGACGCGGACGGAGTGGCGTTGGCTTACGCGGACTTCGATGCGGAACGGTTGATCGCCCTGGCGCAGGGGAACAAGGATTACGAGGTCAGCGCGCACGGCACAAACAAGATTCACAGTTGGATTGATGAAAAGAAGAAATCCAGGGACGGTGAACCGGTACGCACCTACGGCGCGCTCTACAAGGGCAAGACTTTGATTCTGGGACAGCGGCAGGACCGGATCAGCGCCGCGCTGGACGTTCTCGACGGAAAGCAACCGAACCTCGCGGCGAGCAAGATTTTTGCGCCCCTCGGGACCGGCGGCGGAGTTTTTCTGACGGGCGGCGCTCGCACCTGGGAATTGCCCGCCAACGATCTGGGTGCGTCGGTGCTGAAGCAGGCGAAACTCATCTGGTTGAACGCGCAGGAAACGGAAGGGAAGGCGGAGTTGAAACTAACTGTGGAAACGACCAACGCCGAAATCGCCAAGCAGCTTGGCGACGTCTGCCGCGGTCTGGTGGCGGTTCTTGCCCTGCAAACGGACAAGCCCGAAGCCATGAAACTCGCCAAAGCGATTGCCATCGATCAGGAGCCGACCGGCAATGCCATGTTTGCGAAGTTATCGTTGCCCGTGGTCGACCTGGTCGAAATGATCAAGAGCCGCGCCGGGAAATAGCTGCCGACGACGGGCGGACTGATCAATCCTTTAACAGGGACTGCACGGAGATTCCCCGAAGTTCAAACAGCCTGCGAATCGTGTCTTCGATAAGGTTGTTGGGACAGGACGCGCCGGCGGTGATGCCGACGGTAATTTTGCCCGCCGGGAGCCAATCGTGAGTCGTTTCCTCCACGTGCCTGTGCTGATTCCAATGGCGGATGACGGATGACGACTCCATCATCTTGGAATTCTTGATGAAGTAAGTGGGCAGCACCTTTTCGCCCATTTCGGCGAGGTGCGACGTGTTGGAGGAATTGTAACCGCCCACGACGATGAGCAGGTTCATGGGCTGCGTCAGCATTTTTTCCAGCGCATCCTGACGATCCTGCGTCGCGCCGCAGATGGTGTCGAAGTAGCGGAAGTGCTCGTCGAGCTTTTCGGCGCCGTATTTCTGCGCCATGGTCGCTTTGAAGCGGCGTTGCACTTCCTCGGTCTCACCGCGCAGCATCGTTGTCTGGTTGGCCACGCCCACGGCTTTCAAATGCAACTCAGGATCGAACCCGTTGGAATACGCGCCTTTGAACTTCTCCAGGAACTCGGTTTTGTTGCCGCCGTGCAAAATGTAATTGCAGACGTAATCCGTTTCGTTGAGATCGAACACCACCAAATAATGTCCGCTGCCGTAGGCGCGCGCCTGCGAGGTCGTGGCCTTGGTCTCCTCGTGCTTGGCTTTCCCGTGAATGATGCTGGTGACGGATTCCTTGGAATACTGACGAACACGTTTCCACACGCTCATCACGTCACCGCAGGTCGTGTCCACCAGCGTGCAACCTTTCTCCTCCAGCTTGCGTCGGGTGATGACCTCGGTGCCGAACGCCGGAATGATCACGGCATCGCCCGGATTCAACTGGGCAATATCTTCATCGCTCGGTTTGGGCGCGATGATCTTGATGCCCATGTTGCGAATCTGATCGTTGACTTCGGGGTTGTGAATGATTTCACCGAGCAGGTAAATGGGGGTATTCGGGGAATTCGCGGCAAAATACTTTTTGGCCGCGTAAGCCAGATCAATCGCGCGCTCGACGCCGTAGCAAAAGCCGAACTCCTTCGCCAGCTTCACCGTCAATTCGCCGGCGGAAATAACTCCGCCATTGGCACGAATGCG
>DASUGI010000196.1:0-18163 GCA_036274115.1 Verrucomicrobiia bacterium | reverse complement strand
TTATTCGGGTAGCAGTACGTTTCTTCAGCGGGGTTCCCCACCCCCACCTCCTTGGCGTCTGCTGCCCGAATATTTCCCACTTCAGCTTGACCCTGTGTGTTGAATTTCCTAGGTTCTGTTCCCCCGCGCGGGGGCGTAGCTCAATTGGTTAGAGCGCTGCCCTGTCACGGCAGAGGTTACGGGTTCGAGCCCCGCCGCTCCCGCCACTATTTTCTGGGCTTTTTGTAGTTTTTTCTGGTGCTCCTGACAGTTTCCTGACAGACTGGGGCATGCCCAAGAAAAAGGCGGAATTTCCTCTCGTGATCCGCGTGGGACAGACCCGCGCCACTATCTACAAGACTCCCACGAACGGCTGCGACTCCTACACGGTCGCCTGGTATGAGGGTGCTGTCAGGAAACGGAAGGCGTTCGCTGATCTCGGCCTGGCCGAGGTTCACGCCAAGGCGCAGGTGAATAACCTGTCGAAGGGAGAGGCCCGCGCGGCGCAGTTGTCAGGAGAGGAGTGCCTGGAATACGTGCGCGGCCGCAACCTGATTCAGGGTTACGCGTAGTCGGTGGATGCGGCCCTGGCGGAATGGCGCGAGGCGAAGGAGCTGCTCAAGGGCGGGTCGCTGGTCGAGACCGCTCGCTACTACGCCAGCAAGAAGGTGATGGACCTGCCGAAGAAAACGGTGCAGGAGGTGTTCAATGAGATGTTGAAGGCGAAGCGAGGCGAGGGTTGCAGCGATCGCTACATTGATGATCTGACTTCGCGCTGCGGCAAATTTGCACGGGAGTTTCCGCGGGAGATCGCCACCATCCGGGGGCCGGAGATCAAGACCTGGCTGCAGAACCTGACCCGGGAGACTTCGAAGTTGGACAAGCGGTCGCCGCGCAAGCCGGTGACGAATCGGACCCGCAACAATTTCCGGATTTGCCTCCAGACGCTGTTCTCGTATGCGAAGGCGCAGGAGTATTTGCCTGCGGACTGGAACGACATGGATGCAGTTCCAGTGTGGAAGGTGAAGGACGAGGAGGTCGAAATCTTCACGCCGGAGGAAATGAGCATTCTGTTGGCGAACGCGCCGGACAACCTGATTCCGTTTCTGACGATTGGCGGTTTTGCCGGCCTGCGGAGCGCGGAGATTGAGCGGCTGGACTGGTCGAAGGTGGATTTGGAGAACGGCTACATCACGATCGACGCGACGGTCCCAAACGGGCCACCCGTTTACGAGTAGTTCCAACTGAGAAGAACTCGTGAAACGCAGAACCACACTGAGACGTGTCGCCGCGTCGATCGCGGTGATGTTGTTCTTGGCCGGCGTGGTTGCGACGCTCCTGGTCCAGCAACCACACTACCAGGGGCGCTCGTTGGATAGTTGGCTACAGCAAGCTGATAAGCCACTGATGGAAACGCAGCAAATTGCGGAGGCGCAATTGGCCATACGGGCTATCGGCGCAAAGAAGGCTTTGTCCCATTTGCTCAAGTTGGTGAAGAGCCGAGACAGTCGGCTTAAAACGTGGTTAGCCGAGAAGACAGAAAGGTTCGAAAATCGTTTCTTTCATTGGCAGTCGGCAGGGCAATTGCAACTCTTTGGCATCGCAGGATTCGAGGCGCTTGGAACAAACGGCGCCCCGGCGGTTGCTGAATTAACGCAGTTGCTCGACGAGCCGGAATTCGCGTTTGTAGCCGCGAGATGCCTGGAGCAAATCGGAAAGGCCGCCGAGCCGGCGCTTTGCGGATGCCTTACCAATCAGAACTGGCAGGTCCGGCGTCTGGCTGTGTCTGCTTTGGCCTCGGTCACCGATGACGTTGAGGTTTATCTCATTCGCATCAAAGACTCGCTTGAGGACTCTGAGTCGGGCGTTCGTTTTGCAACCGTCGAAGCCATCGGAGCGCAAGACAACGCGCCAGAACTGGCTGTGCCGCTTCTGATTCAGGCTCTTGCAGATTCCCAAGATTCTGTTTGGGGACAAGCCGCCAACGCCCTTGCCAGCTTCGGAACAAATGCTGCCGGCGCGTTCACTGCACTAACCAATCTGGTTGAAGCGGGCCGCCCCGGACATGCTGGACCGGCGCTGAAGGCTCTTCCAGCGATTGCTCCCATTGAAGCAATCCCCGTTTTAAGCAACGCCGTCGTGCGCGGCAGTCCAGGTTTATTGGCTGTTGCGTTGCGAAGTTTGAAAACCATCGCACCAGAGATGGCTTTGGAGATGACGGTAACTGCAATGCGAAGCAATAATTCGCAACGACGCCTGCATGCAATTATTGCAGCCGCAAGTTTCGACATGCACGCGGCCGGCCTCGCCGACTCTCTGAAGTACGCCGCTGCCGATTCGGATCCAGAAATATCCAAGCGCGCAGTCATGACGATGCGACAGATGCTGAATCAACAAAAAGAGCGATCGAGCACGTCGATTCAGATTCCAAATGAGCCAAGTCACGCTGGGAAACCGCTGGGTGAATGGCTGAAACGGAAGAAGGAGGGCGGCGATTTTTCTGACGACGCCGCGGCAGCCTTGCGTTCAATGGGAACGAATGCAGTTCCGGCACTGCTGGCGCGTCTCGCCTATCGAGAACCAGTGTTTGGCCTTTTCGATTCGGACGTCAGCATGGAGGCCATGGGCGGCCTCAACTTGCTGCGAGAGGATGCCCGACCAGCCTTGCCTGTTTTGGCGGAATTGATGGACAGTAAAGATCCCCAACTCGCGCTGTTCGCCATGGTCGCAACGCTTGGCACTGGGGCGGATGCTGTGCCGTGCCTAATGAAGGGATTGACCAACCGTTTTCCGGAGGTGCGCAGCGAGGCTGTCAATTATTTGACCGGCGAATGGAGCGTGCCGTTCCCTCAGCAACGGAAGCAAGCGCTGCCGCTGGTCCGTCAACTTCTGAACGACCCGGATGAAAACGTTCGCTTCATGGCCTCAAATGGACTCAAGGAAATTACCGGCCACTAAGTTTAGTTCAGCGACACAGCGGCGAAGAGCGCCGAGGCTGCGTGAAGAAGTCGAAGGACTTCCTGACATTTTCCTGACTGAAAAATTTCATTTTGGTTCATTTCGACTGCGGGAGTGAAAATTTGAGAACATCAGAAATGGCGTATATACAGCTCCTTACGCATGTTTGCGCGAGGCTTCAGAAGCGAGCAATGGCTTCGAGCCCCGCCGCTCCCGCCATTCTTCGTTTCGGAGCATTCGCGGAGAATGAAGACTGCCACGCCGAAGCAGAGCGAAGGCGGGCCCTCAAGCATCAATCTGCAAGCGCTCCGAACTACGACTCGGCAGGCCCAGCCAATATGACGTTCCGTTCGTTACGTCTATATGCTCCAAAGCGAGAACCACCCGGAGCATTTTTACGTCGGCCATACTGACGATTTGCGACAACGGCTCAAACGACACAACGCTGGAGAAGTACCTCACACGAGCAAGCTGCGTCCTTGGAGGATCAAGACCGCCATCGCGTTTACCGACCCCGACCAGGCCATTCGCTTCGAACGCTACCTTAAAACCTCCCGGCAGAGCTTTCGCAAAGAAACGTTTGTGATCTCCGCATTCTTCGTTCACAGCATCCACGGAGAAAAAGCGAAGGCGGGCGTTTTAGATTCTTGCCGCCGAGACGGCGGCGCTCCCAGGTTCAGGAGCGCTGGGCAAGCCCGATTACGCGTCCGATTAGCGATGCGACGGCTAAGGGGGAATCGGTGAAAGGAATTCAGCCGGCAGGCTGAAGGCCCGCAAGGGCCGAACGAGCGGATTGAGTGAGTCAACGCCGCTGGGCGAGCATTCAAGCCATGGCATCCGTGGCAGGGACGATCGCGCTGCGATGTCCCCGCCCGTAGAGCGGGCGGAATTGCGCTGGGCTCGACCAGCGCGACGGCGCAGCGCGCCGATCCCTACCAGTCGAAGACTGTCACGGCGTCCAGATCCTTCCAGCCGGACTGGGATTTGACTTTGGGAGTGGTGCGTCCGGTGTATTGCAGGATGCGGTGTGGCTCTTCCTTTTCCATTGTGAAAAACAACGGGTCAACCGCCAGGCCAATGACCCAGCTCGAAGCCTCCATGCGAATCACCACCACCGGTTTTCCCCGCCAGGTGGTTTCCGCGTGGCGGCGGAAAGTGAACCCGATGGTTTCCTTCCGCGGAACCACCAGGTAACGGCATTTGACCTCCCGTCCGTTCATCACGTCGGTCCAGTGGTCGGCGAGAAACGGCCCAATCATGTCGCTGATCAACGTATCTGGTCGCAAGGATTCGGTGGCCGTTTCCAGCTTGCCTTTGGGCGCGCGGTAGTTGAACTCGATTTTTCCCCCTGCCGGTTTCGCCGGTTGGCGGACAAGCCTGACGCTGCCCGTCGCGCCGGTCTGTGTCTCGTCCAGGGTGAACGCAGCGAGATGGTCGCCGTGATAAGTGACGGTTTCCCGCGCCACCACCTCGCCGTCAGGAAGGGTGTATTCGCTCAGCACGTGAAGGTTCGTTCCGGTGCGAGTCGCGCTGCGCTTGAATTCGAACAGTGCATTCGTCCCAGTCGAATCGTAGATGGTACCACTCAAGGAGGCGGGGAATTCGTATTTCAGTGGAGGTGTATTCGTCCTCTCAGCGACGCATGAAGCCAAGGCCAGCCACCCGAACACGACCAGAAACACTGCGGTCGACTTATTGCCGGTTGCAAGAACTATACGCTGTTCACGCATTGCTTTAATCACATCTACGCCGGGAAGGTCTGGATTCCAAGATTCAAAAGGCAGGGCACTCTTCGGCAGGTGTTGTCCCCATAGCTGAAGAGAAGGCGCGAGCCTATCCTGCATCAGGCTGACGCGGATGTAACTGACACTTCAGTGTAACAACTGAAAAACAGAAGCACCCACGCCAGCCTTTTTTTCAAACTTTTGGCTATGCGGTTGGAGCTTTCATCCCGGCGGCACGAAAAGGACATTGAGCGTCCGCAAGGTGACGAAGGCCCTCACGACGCCTTGTCGTTTATCCACAATTCCGTCCCGGCGTTGCTCTCTTACATTGATGCCGAATGCCGCTATCGCGCGTGCAATCGGGCCTATTCCGAGTGGTTCAGTCTGCCGCGAGACAAAGTGATCGGCCATACGATGCGGGAAGTTTTGGGCGATGAGGCTTGGGCCACTCTTCAGCCCCATGTCCAGGAAGTCATCGCCGGCCATCAAACCCAATTCGAGCTCGAGGCTAAATACCGAAGAGGTGGTACGCGCTGGATTCGAGTGTGTTACACGCCTGACCTCGATGATCACGGGCGAGTCCTCGGATTTGCCGTGCTGGTCACGGACATCAGTGATCACAAGAAGGCCGAAGATGCTTTGCGCCAGAGCGAACAGTTCGCCCGCACCATCATCGAGAGCAGCCGCGACTGCCTGAAGATCGTGAGCCTCGACGGCATTCTCCTGTGGATGAGTGATGCCGGACAAAAGCTTCTTTGCATCGATGATATCAAAGCCGTTCTTGGAAAGTCCTGGATCGACTTTTGGCAAGGCGAAGACCGGGCCAACGCAACGAAAGCGGTCGAGGCCGCCGCGTGTGGCGGGTCAGAAACGTTTGTCGGTCTGTTCCCGGTCTGCAACCAGCCCAGGTGGTGGGAAGTCGTCGTTTCCCCCATTCGCGACTTGTCCGGGAAGCCCGAAAAATTGCTGGTGGTTTCTCGCGACGTCACCGAACGCAAGCGAACGGATGAAGCTTTGCGCGAGCGGGAGGCACTCCTGCAAAAGGCCATGTCCGCCAGAACGGTCGGCGTGCTGTTCTTCGTGCTCAACGGACGCATGACCAACGCCAACGACACGTTCGAGCAGATGAGCGGCTACACGCGCGAGGAACTTCGCAATTCGGTGCATTGGAAAACGCTGACCGCACCGGAATTCCTGGAAGTAACCGCACGCACGGCTGAAAGCCTCGCGGTCACCGGAAAGGCGCCGCCTTACGAGAAGCAGATGATCCGCAAGAACGGTTCGCGCTGGTGGGGGCTGTTCGCGCCTACGCGACTCAGTGGCAGCGGGCCCGATTCAGAATGCATGGAGTTCATCATCGACATCACCGAGCGCAAGCAGGCCGAGGAAGCATTGCGCGACAGTGAAGCGCGGCTTCGTTTGTTTATTCAGCACGCGCCGGCGGGCATCGCCATGTTCGACCGGGACATGCGTTATCTCGCGGTCAGCAATCGCTGGAAACGCGATTATGGATTGAAGGGAGAGGTTCTCGGTCGCTCGCACTACGAACTCTATCCCGAGATACCGAAGCACTGGAAGGAAGCGCATCGCCGCGCGCTGGCCGGTGAAGTGCTACGCGCCGAGGAAGAGGCGTTTCACCGTGCCGACGGTTCGACGCAGTGGGTGAAGTGGGAAGTGCGTCCCTGGTATTCCGCCAAGGGAGCAATCGGCGGCATTTTGATGGCCGCCGAGGAAATCACCGCCCGCGTCCGTGCGAACAGCGCCCTGCAGGAAAGCGAAAGACGCTTCCGCTCTTTCGTGGAGGCGACCGCGCATGTCATCTGGCGAACCAACGCGCGCGGCGAAGTGGATCAACCAATTCCCTCCTGGAACGCGTTCACCGGCCAGACCGACCAGGAAGCCGCTGGCTTCGGATGGATGAACGCGATCCATCCTGATGACCGTCCCAAAGTCGCCGCCGCCTGGCAGAAGGCGAGCGCCACCAAAGGAACGTATGAAGTGAAATATCTTCTCAAAATCAAGTCGGGCGAATGGCGTCACATTCGGGCGCGCGGCGTTCCGGTCTTCGACGCCGCCGGGAACATTGTTGAATACATCGGCACGTGCATGGATGTCACTGAACGGCGGCTGGCGGAGGAGCGCTTTGAACAATTGGCCGAAAACATCCCGCAACTCGCCTGGATGACCAACGCGGACGGGTGGATTTTTTGGTATAACAAACGGTGGTATGAATACACGGGCACGACTCTGGAGCAAATGCATGGCTGGGGCTGGCAGGCTGTTCATCATCCGGACCATACCGAGCGTGTCTCCGCCTCCTGGCAGCGCGCCCTCAAAACCGGCGAGCCGTGGGAAGAAACGTTTCCGTTGCGTGGAAAAGACGGCAACTATCGCTGGTTTCTTTCGGGGGCCTTTCCGATTCGCGATGCCAACGGACGAATTGTGCGCTGGTTCGGCACCAATACGGATATTACCGAATCGCGAGACGCGCAGCATGCTTTGGAGAAAGCACAGCAGGAACTGCGCTTTCATGCTGAAAACCTGGAACGTATGGTCGCCGAACGCACGACCGCCTTGCGCGAAAGCAATGACCAGATGGAGGCCTTCACATACACCATCGCGCATGACCTGCGCGCTCCGCTTCGAGGTCAACAAGGCTTTGCCCACGCTCTCCTGGACGAACATGCAGCCGCACTTGGAGAGACGGGGCGTGAGTATGCGGAACGTATCATCCAGTCCGCAGCCCGAATGGATAACTTGATCAGCGACCTCCTGGCCTACTCACGCCTGAGCCGGACTGCCATGCGGATGGAGAAGATCGATTTGCGAAAGCTCGTGCTGGAAATTTGCGACGAATTGACCTTCCAAATTCGTGATGCCAGGGCAACCGTCCATGTTGATCCTTTTTATTTCGTCGTCTGCGGTCATCAGATAACCCTGCGCACTTCGATTCAAAACCTGGTTGCCAATGCGCTTAAATTTACCCGGCCGGGCGTGCCGCCTGAAATTCGCATCCGCGCGGAGGAACGCGGCAAATTCGTCCGCCTGTGGGTTGAGGACAACGGCATCGGCATCGCCCCCGAACATCACCATCAGATTTTTGGCGTGTTCCATCGGTTGCACCGGATTGGCCAGTATCCGGGAACCGGCGTCGGTCTGGCCATTGTGCAAAAAGGCATTGAACGCATGGGCGGACGCGTCGGCGTCGAGTCCGAAGAAGGCGTGGGCAGCCGATTCTGGATCGAGTTGGAAACGCCCGACTGATCAGGTGAGTCGCAAGTATTGGATGACGTCCTGGAAGGTCGGCGACTTGACAAAATACGTGGTCGCTCCCAACTGGTAGGCCCGCTGGGCGTCTTCCGGCACATCCGAAGAACTCAGAATCAGGACGGGAAGATTTTCAAAGCCTTTCTGACTTCGCACCCACTCCAGCACTTCGAAGCCGTTCTTCTTCGGCATCTTCAAGTCCAGAATCACAATGTCCGGCTGCGGATACTTCTCCCGGTCGGAATACTTTCCTTTGCCGCTGAGCCAGTCGACCGCAGCCTGACCATCATCAACGGTTTGAAGTACCGCCGGAAGCATCGCGCGCTTGAAGATGATCGTGAAAATGGTGACATCATTCGGATCATCCTCGGCGTAGAGAATATTTTTGAAGCGCATGCGAATGAGGTCACCGTAACGCCGTCCTCAATCGCAACAATGGAGGTCTTTTCCCCACCAGGTAGAGACAATCGCGCCGCGATGTCGCCACCCGTAAAGCGGGTGGAATTGCCGCCGGCTGTACCAGCGCGGACCGCACAGCGCGCCATCCCTATCTCATTTGGCAACTACTCCCGGTCGAAGACGGTAACGGCGTCCAGATTCTCCAGCCGGATTTGAAGGTGATTCCGGCGTGCTGCCTATGCCGCTTTCCGGTAAGCGCGTTCTTTTTCGCTGACGGATTCCTCACCCGATGTCGCGATATCGCTGGCCCCGGCGTTTTCGAATATCTCCCTGGCGCGCTTGGTTTCGTCGCCGTTCTCCGAGTGAACCGAAATTAAAACTCTTCCCTCGCGCAATTGACTCTCGTAGCGCTTCGCTTCGTATTCAGGAATCCCCATGCCGACCAGCGATCCAATCAACCCGCCCGTTGCGCCGCCCACGGCGGCACCGCTCAGCGCCGCCATAATCGGCCCGGCGGCAATCAAAGGGCCGACGCCAGGAATTGCGAGCGCACCGATCCCCGCCAGCCAACCCAGGGCTCCTCCCAGCACCGCACCTGTTCCGGCTCCAGTCGCTGCACCCTCCGGCGCTTTGGTGGCCTTCTTATGCGCGAACTCACGCGTGCTGCCTTTGTCGGGGAGCAAAACGGAAATGTCGTTGTTGGAGAACCCGGCGTTCTTGAGATTCTCTACAATGTTCGACGCCTGGACCTCATCCTGCGCCAGGCAAAATACGGATTTCTTGGACATATGTTTTCCTGTGGTTATGGAGCTATGGGTTATTGGATTTTACTTCGAGTTGATTATCCACCTCGATCACTCCGGACTGTTTGACGGCGTTTTCAATCGCGGTTTTTTCCGCCTCCGTGTTCACCGGACCACGCAGCGTGACTTTGCCGTCGATGGTAACAATCTTGATGTTCCGGGCAGTGGTCGAAAGCTGATCGTTCGAAGTAATCGCGCGGCGAATCGTGGACGTAATCATGCGGTCAGACTCGCTCCGCCCTGGTCACCCGGGGTCAGCGTGATGTCATTCCGGTCGCGCGTGTTGATCCCGGTGTTGTCGGGCAAAGTGCTTTTCAGATTGGTCGCCCCGCCAGATCCGCGACTCATGTGGTCCGCGTCTGCCGAACCGCCTTGTTGCGCATTTTTCTCGCAGCCGGTCAAGGCCGCGACCACGGCGAGGCCGCTCAAAAGGTGTCGAATTTTCACGCGCCAATGTGTTCACGAAAACCGGGAAAAGAAATGGGGCGTTTTCTGGAACGAAATGGGGTGCAAGGTCTCGTTTTGAGATGCTTTGAACAAAGCGCGTTTGTGTGAATTGAGTTCCAGACCTTCCCTCACCCTGACCCTGGGAGCGCCGGCGTCCGGAAACTTGCCGCCGAGACGGCAGCGCTCCCAGGCCGGGATGAGGGCGAGCGTTCAAACAAAACTCTTCTGGAAGCGCCGGCATGGTAGGGACGCGTTCCACCGCGTCCCAAACTTCTCCGGAGAGATGGGGACGCTGTGGAAATCGTCCCTACCCATCAACCGAACCCACACGAATTTCCTATCGTCCACTCCCGGCCCGGAGCGTAATCTGGACGCAAACACAGAAAACCCCATGAAACGATTAACGCACTTCGCCACCTGCCTGGGAATCGCCCTTCTGCTCCTGACGTCACACCGCGTGACGGCGGCCGAGCCTTTCTTCTTCATTCAACTCAGCGACCCGCAGTTTGGCATGTTTACCGCCAACAAGGATTTCGCCCAGGAGACCGCCAACTTCGAATTCGCCGTGGCCACGATCAACCGGCTGCGTCCGGCGTTTGTCGTGATTACCGGCGACCTCGTGAATAAACCGGGCAATGCCGCTCAAATCGCCGAATATCAGCGCATCCTGCGCCGGGTGGATTCCACCATCCCGGTCTATAACGTCGCCGGCAACCACGACGTTAGTAATGTTCCCACGCCGGCCGCGCTGGCCACTTACACCAATCAGTTCGGGCCCGACCACTATTCTTTCCGCCATGGCAGCTTCGTCGGCATCGTGCTCAACTCGGTGGTCATTCATTCGCCGCAGCAAGCCACGAATCAACTGGCCGCGCAGGAACGCTGGCTGCGGACGGAACTGGAGCGGGCCCGCCAGGGCCAGGCGCAGCCCATCGTGATCTTCGCGCATCATCCCTGGTTTCTGAAAGCCGCCGATGAGCCGGATGAATACTTCAACATCCCGCGCGCGCGCCGCGCGGCCTACCTGGGCCTGTTTCAGGAGTTCGGCGTGAAACAACTTTTCTCCGGGCACTATCATCGCAACGCCCTGGCCCGCACGGGCGAACTTGAAGCTGTTACCACGGGGCCGGTCGGCAAGCCCCTGGGCGGCGGCAAATCCGGCTTGCGCGTCGTCATCGTGCGCGGTGACCAGGTGGAGCATCGCTTCTACGACTTCGGCGAACTGCCGGATCGCATTGACCTCTCGGCCAGGCTCTCAGGGGAAACGAGAACAAATTAGTGACGCAGCGAGGTGTGCTAAACCAGGGAAGTGTTGACACCTTGTTTAGCCAGCCGTTCTCGAATTGTAAACACGCCCTCTGCCGTGACGAGTCGTGGGAATGCTTCTAACTAAGTGTTCTGTAAGCCCGACCCTGGGAGCGCCGGCGTCCCGCCGACGGGTCCGGAACTTGCCGTCGAGACGGCAGCGCTCCCAGGTTCAGGCGGCAAAGCGCAAACTCCAGTTGTTGCAGCCATGGCTCAGCAAATTGGCAGAGGCGAGAGAATTGTGAGTAGGTGTACCCCCCCTGGCGTCGTGGTTGACCACCGGAACGCTCGCCACGACGGTAACTCGATACATGAGCGCAGAACGACCTCATTCTGATCGGCGCAGATTTCTGGGACTGGCTGGAATCACCAGCATCGGGCTGATGGTCTTTTCACGAAAAGCCTGCGCGGCTTCGCAAGCCGCGGAGCCGGAGGAAGAGGTTTCACCTGCCGAAGACCTGATGCGCGAACACGGGGTGCTTAACCGGCTGTTGCTGATCTATGAAGAATCAATGCGGCGGCTCGGTAGCGCGCGTGAAGACGTGAAACCGGAACTCCTGGCTGAATCTGCCGGGATCATCCGCTCTTTCATTGAGGATTATCACGAGAAATTGGAAGAGGAACATTTGTTTCCGCGTTTCGAAAAGGCAGGCAAGGAAACCGGGCTCGTGCGCGTGCTGCGGCAACAACATGACGCCGGCCGGCGGCTCACCGAGCAGATTATTCAGCTCGCCAAGGTGCGCACATTCACGGATGCGACCCAAAACCGGAAACTCAGCGCCACGATGCAGCAATTCATCCGCATGTATCGTCCGCACGAAAGTCGCGAGGATACGGTGCTGTTTCCGGCGTTGCACCAGATTGTTTCGCGGCACGAATACGATGCGCTCGGGGAGGATTTTGAAAAGCAGGAGCACCAACGCTTCGGAGCTGATGGTTTTGAAACCATGGTAGACCGGGTTGCCCGAATTGAAAGGGCCCTGGGGATCTATGAGTTGGCGCAATTCACGCCAAAAATCGAGGAGGCAAAATGAAAACGGAATCTCTTGCGACCAGTGATCCAAAAGTTCACGCGCAAAACATCCAGCGGATGCTCACGGACGTGATCGAGCACGTGCGCGAGGATGCGGACAAGGTAAACGAACCGAAAGCACAGGCGCTCTTCGAAACCACCGCGGAGGTGCTGACGGGATTGCGTGCGGCTTACGAACACTACGAAACCGGCGCAGAGAAGGCGATGCGGTGATGCTGATGGTGATTCGCGTGACCGCGGCGTGTGGCGTGGATCGCCCGTGAACCTCAACGCGGTTCAAATCATTCAGCCCAGCGTGGCGCGCGCGACTGGTGCTGCGCCCAAGCACCTACGCCCGGCAATGAAACGAAAAGTGGAGCGCGGCTCTGTGAGCCGCAGCCCCGCAAATCAAGCTGCTGCTGCGGGTCACAGACCCGCGCTCCGTATCCGAGTTAACCCAGGGTAGCCCCGCCCAGCGGCCCGCTACCGGGAACGAACACGATCCAAATGCACAGACCAAACTTGCGACTCAGTCGGGAGTAGGAAACGCAACTCATTGCCATCGGGATCGTCGATCTGCAGCGTGTCGTATCCCCACCAGGTTTCCCGGCTCGGGACGGAGCGCGCGACGACCTCGCGGCGAAAAGCGGCGAGCCCTTCCGCGGTCAGTTCGATGAACAGGCGCGACTTGTCATGCCGCGTAGCGTCCTCACACAGGATGATCTCACACTCCCCGTGATTGACTTGGCAGACCTTCCCGGTGCCGTCGCCCGAATGCCAACTCTTCTCAAAGCCGAGCAGGTCGACATAGAAGCGGATGGCGCGATTCACGTCGGCGACAAAAAAGACCGGACGCGCATACCACCGGTGAACAGGCTGGCTTTTCATAGACAGGCTCTTTCGGAATTGAGACCAGTGTGCGCAAAAGGCAAGTGACTGGTTGAAGACATGATGTGAGAGGCGAACCAAACGTCATGCTCGATTCCGCGCTTTTTGGTTTCCCCGGCGCGTGGACATAACCTTGTCTGGGTGTCCGAATACCGACGTGACGACTATCTCAAGGCAAGGGCAGGGTGGCAAGCCCGACTCACTACCGACTTCGTCTACCTCCTATTGCGACGAAGTCGCGTTTGGCGCTGCGGAATTTGTGGGTGGAACGGCGACCCACGCCGAAAACAACTCCACAATCGACTCGCGATCTTTCTTCGCGATTGACGGCGTCGAATGATTGCACGCCAGAGCAAAGACCGTCTTCGTTTCTGGATGCAGCAGCAGAACTGACGTCCCACCGATCGAACCTCCGGTATGCAAAAGAATGCGATGTCCCTGAGCATCCTGGAGAACAGTCCACCCCAGTCCATAGGTCGTGGGCGTTCCGTCTGACGTCTTTTGTGGCGTAAAAAGCAGCTCGAGTGAGCCGGCTTTAAGAAAACCTGGTTGGAGCAGTGCAGAGCCAAAACGAACAAGGTCTTCCGACGTTGAGAGATACCCGCCACCGGCCCACTTGTAACTGTTGTCCACGACCGGTGCGACGACGAACTTCCCGGCCGCATCGTTTTGATAAAATTGGGTGCAATCAGGGTCGATGACCCCTTTGCGGTCGGGACGAGTGTGCGTCATCCCCAACGGTTGAATCACGTTTTCGTCCATGTAGTGGCAAAAGTCTTCGCGCGCCGCTGCCTCCATGACCGCACTGATCACGGTCCAACCATACGTGGAGTAATTGTATTTCGAGCCGGGCGTGGCGACGAGCGGGTCATTCCAAAAGATTCTCAGCGCTTCGTGGGAGTTGGTGAAAGACTGATTCAGCAGCATCTCCTGCTTGCTTCGGTAGTGACGAATCCCAGCGAGGTGGCCACCCAGGAGGCGGGTCGTAATGGGCGGTTCATAGCTCGGGAAATCGGGCACGTACTTCTGCACGGGCGCGTCGAGATCGAGTTGGCCGCGTTCAACCATCAATGCCAGGCCCACGGCTGTGAGCGATTTTGAAACACTCCCGATTCGGAAACGCGTCGCGGGTGTCACCGGCTTTTTCGCCGCGAGATCGCTGAAGCCGAAGCCCTCGGACCAGACAATTTTTCCATCGATTGCGACCGCGGCCGAAAGACCGGGAACCTTGGGCGCGAATTCCTTTTGGACAATAGCGCGAGCCTGTGCGACGGCGTTTGACAGTGCGGTTGCGGACTCAGCGGCCTGGATCCAAGCGGCACAGGTCACCGCCGCTGCCAGGATGCACACTCGCCGGCGGTTCATCGTCCGCCGCCACGCATAGTTAAGTGATTGGTTCATTGTGGAGATCTTTGTGCATGGCAAACCGCCGGAGGTAAGCGCCGCGGCATTCGACGCACTCTTCGGCATCGACCTGGAAACCCTGGCGGTCGAAGAAGGCGCGTGCGGCGAGACTGACATGCGCGGTGACTCGCCGCGTACCGGCGGCATGCACTGCGGACTCGACGCATTGATAGAGATGGCTGGCGACTCCACGCAGGGCGAACGCTGGATGAGTGAAGAGAAAGTCCAGATAGCCCTCAAGGTTATAGGAACTGAAACCCGCAATGGAAACATCCGATTCAGCAACGATGGTATGAAGTCGTGCCAGACGCTCCTGCCATCGTGCAACATCCGGTGGGACAGGCGCCCACGCCGCAAGCTGCTCGGGTGAATAATACGGTGCCGCCAAGGAGCGAATCGAAGCGGTGTAAGTTTCGATAACGCCTGGCAGGTCTTTGGACTCAAATGGCCTGACCTTCATTTGGAACGTGCAGAATCGTTATGACAAGCTCGCCAATGCGGCTGCGACTGCCGATCACTTCGTTGCATCACAACCAATCACTCCGGTTTGATTACTCGTGTTTGCCCATCTTTATTGAGAAGCGTCAAGGAAGTGTTTGTGCCCCGCGCCAGGATTTGGATGTGAGTCGGATTTGATTCGCCGCCCAGACTTATGCCCGATCCATCTTCAGTGGCGGCAATTTTCACGTTGGGTGCGCCTTTGGAATCAATCAAACGGAGTAATACGGTTTCCGGGTAGCCAGTAGTGCCATCAGGCATTTTAACGTTGGGATCTGCCGGAAATATTTTGAGCATCGCACGGACCCGCCCTTGATCGTCCACCAGTTCCAGGCCCCGGATACGAAGTACCGGCGGAAGCTCTGGAGTCGTTGCCGAGTTGGCCCGGAACAGGATGGACATCAAAACGAAAAGATTAAGCACCGTCAGACTGATCGCGAATCGTTGAGTTTTCATAGGGTTCTATTTGGTTGTTGCAGCTTTTGAGCGCAAATCGGTTTGACGCAACGGTGGTGCGGAATCGTGTAAAGGTTTTGTAAAAATTCATTTTCCACGACGGCGAACGTGGAAATGGGCCGGCTGGCGTTTACCTGCCCGGCTCATCATGCGGTTCAGCTAGTGAGCAGACGGGCGGTCTAATGCCGCAGGATCTTCTCCATCGCTTTGCCCTTGGCCAGTTCATCAATCAGCTTGTCCAGATAGCGAATTTTCTGCATCAACGGATCTTCGATGTCTTCGACGCGAATCCCGCACACGACGCCTTTGATCAGCGAACTATTTGGGTGAAAGGCCGGCGCCTGAGCGAAGAAGGTTTCCAGATCGTTCTCCTGTTTAAGCTGCTTCTTCAATCCTGCCTGGTCGTAGCCCGTCAACCAGCAGATGACCTGGTCAACTTCCTTTTTCGTGCGCTGCTTGCTTTCCGCTTTCTTGACGTAGAGCGGATAGAGTTTGGAAAACTTTATTGCGAAGACCTTTTGGATGTTCATGGTGATTCCTGCACGGGTTCACTCCAGATTCAGGGCTTTGCCTTTTGCGGTGGGCAACGGCAGGCTGAGCAATTTTGCAATCGTTGGTGCCACGTCGATGGAGCGCACCGCGTCGAGTTTTGCTCCCGCCTTCACGCCGTAACCGCTTGCGATGAAGATCGCATCCAAATCCGGATCGCTCGCGAGATAACCGTGGCTGCCGGCTTGCTGCGGCACCGCGGCGGTCACCGCACCTCCCGTCGCGCCGGAGAAGGCGTAGCCGGGCCTGGCGGTGAGGAGAAAGTCGAACATTTGCGGATCTTTCTGCGGAAGCGGCAAACCCAGCGCGCTAAAACGTTCCGGCGCGATCACCTCCGCAATGCCTTCAACGGACTTCATCAGGTCCAGCACCTGGCGCGAAACTTCCGGGGAGTTGGTGGCGTTCAGATACAGAAATCCCGTACCGCCCTCGGGCAGCACGTAAGCGGCGCGGGCGAGACCCGCAGCTTGAAGGGCTACCGTGGCGCGGATCTGGTTGGTGTAGGCTTTGAACCCGTGATCGGAAACCACCAGGAAAGTGGTCCGATCTGCCATGCCCGCTTGATGAACCGCGTCAATCACTTGCGCCACACAACTGTCAACAAACGCCATCGCCGTGCTCCCCGCCAATGTCTTCGGGCCGTAACGATGATGCGTCGCGTCGAGGGTCAGCAAATGGAACAAGAGGAGGTTTGGCTGGTGTTGTTTGATCAGGTAAGTCGCTGCCCGGGTCCAGATCTGGTCGCGCCCCACGATGTTAAGCCTGGTGAAGTCCTGCACTTCACTCGCAGTGAGAACGCCGCGTTCGATCATCTCCCGTTCCACGGGCCCGTCGGGAGCGGCCCACTCACTGAACGCCCAGGTAATTGTGGGCGCATTGTGGATGGCCACCCAATCGACTTGCGCCGTGGTCAGCCCCGCTTTATGCGCCGCATCATAAACCGTGGGAGCATGCACCATCTTTTCCTTCTCGATTTTGGGATCGACTCTGACGGGTGGCCAATCGTGGGTCCGCACAATCGTCCCGTTGACCAGTAAGCCGTGCTCGTCCGCAGGGACGCCAGTCACCATCGTGGTGTGATTGGGCCAGGTGATGGTGGGATTGATCGTGTGCATCCGTGCCGATGCGCCCTCGCGCATCAAGCGCCGCAGCGTCGGGACGGGTTGCTTTGCGTCTTCCAGAGCGTAGGCCGGAAATCCGTCCAAGCTGATGACGATCACCATTCGGTCTTTGGGAGCCATCTCCGCGTGAGCCAGGATTGCTAGCGCGCCGAGGAGTGCGATGCTGGCAATGATGCGTTTCATCGGTCCATGATTGATTCGAGGCTTATGCAAGTGAGGCATTTGATTCAAGCTTTCCAATGGGTTCCTTCCACAGATGCGCGACAAACAATAAGCCATACGCGCCGAGCCACACATAATAGCCGAGCTTGAGCTCAGTCAATTGAGATGGATTTTGAAAAAGGTGCAGCACGAACCAGGAAAATACGTGCAGAAAGAAAGCAACCGCAAGAACCGATCTGAGTCGGCGATGGCCCTGGGTTACAAACAGAGCCACGACCAGCCCGATGAAGCCGACATTGGCAATGACAAACCCGGAATAGTAAAACCAGGCCCCGCTTAGAATCTCCGTGTCATGTCCTGACAGAATCTCCCCACAAAACCTTAAACAAGTGAAGCCCGACCCATCTCCGTAAGCGGGCAGAAAATATGAGATGACGAAGGCCACGATTGTGCCCAATCCTGGATTTCGAGGTGTCTTCATATCTTGTCTGGTCAAAGTGCGCCACGCGTGGAGCGTGTTGGTTCTAGTGGGTGGCAGAGTATCTTCTTCATAGCCAGTCAAAATACCGAACCCACCAAGTCTCAAACTTAACGGGCATCACTCCGTCATAGGGCGCAGCCAACTCTTCTTCTGGGATAAAGGTAAATCTTTCACTTTGAACAAGTGCCATAATCATGCTGCGGCGATCTTCGGGAACTAAACCGGACCAAGTCATGCTCACCAGGTCGCCAAAAATTGCTGAAACGCAGACATGGAAGATAGAGACCATCGCTTCGAGATTGCTCATACGCGTGTAGGCAAATGGCTATGCTGAAGCTTGCGTCTTGATTGTGCCCCGCACCTTCGAATGACGTACGCTCGCCTAGCTCTTCTTTGAGCCGTCGTTCAACACGCAACGCGCGTGCTTCAAACGTGGAGTAATCGAAACGGGGCGGAAATTCGTAAGAATTCGGAAGGTCGTTGCGGGCGAGAATCTGGCGAGTGCTTTCTTTCATTGATGCGGAGTTGCATCCATTACGGGAAGTAGCTCTCGAGTGCGGATGACCTTGCCACTCGCATCGCGCTTTTCGGCAATGAGTTTATCCGGCGCTTTGCCCTGTTCCACCCAACTCAGGATGGCTTCGTTGATTCCGATGGGCGTGGCACCCCGACCGCGGAAACCGTGATCCACGCCCGGTACCAGGAAGAGC
>DASUGI010000195.1:0-3881 GCA_036274115.1 Verrucomicrobiia bacterium | reverse complement strand
GGCCCAACGCAACTTGAAACCGCAGCGTTATGAATGGCGCGCCGACGGCAAAGCAATCCTGGAAAAGATTCGCCGAGCACGGGAGGCTCTGGCACAACACTCGCGAATTACGAAAGACAATTCAGAGACACTACACTAGCACTTCTTCAAGTTTTGCAATGACCAGTTGCCTTAATGACTGTCCGTTCACTTGGATTCGATCAAAGAATAGAGGCAATGGGGTCGCATCTAAATATGTGACATTTGACGTTTCAGCTTCGCGATCATTTCCCCGCGTTGACGATCCTTCGACAGCATCTTTTCAAATCGTCGCGCCGCCTGTACTGCCGCTTGATATCTCATTCCAACCCGCGCGGCGACCTCTTTCACCCGCAGTCCGCCATGCCGTACCGCAAAGTAGATCACCGCGTCCCGCCCCCAGTCGCCATGCCGCTCGGCCCAACGGCCCCACGAATCCTTCTTCACCTGCTCCGCCGCTTTTACCAACTCCTCCCAGCTCACCCGACTCCTCATCCGCCTCACCGAGGTCTGTTCCTCACGGTTCCCTTTCCGTCCGCTCAACAATCTCCGCGCCCACGATTCCTCTCCCAGCACGATGCCTCCTTTGCTCTTCCCATGGACTGGCCAATACTCCTTGCCGGATCGGTTGCTCCGTGTACGCCCTCAACGCCGCTACCCGTCCGGTCCGCGTTCGCTCTCCGCAACAGCTCCCGATCACGCTGGTCTCCAGCCAGCCAGGCCGCGGCTCGGCCCCGCTGTAGACGCGCCACGAACTCCACGGATGTTCCCTGAGCGTCTGCACCCGGCGGCGGATCAACTCCTGCACAGGCCTCGCACAACCCAGCACCCGCGCCCGACGCTTATCGCTCTTGCTCAATCCCAGTCCACCAACCCGCACGGGATTCAAGTGGATGTACCGCGCCACCGCCACCGCCTGGTTCTCCTTCTGAATCAACACCGCCTTGAACCGCCCCTGAAACACCGTCCCGCGGCAGCGGTGCGCCCAGTTGAACTTCACCGCGTAACTCACGTTCAACCACCGAATCGCCGCACTCAGGTTGCCGCTGGCGCCTGTGCGCACCAGCAGCTGATAATGATTTTCCATCAGCACGAACGCATGCACTTCCAGCCCGTCACGCTCGGGCAGTTCCGCCACCCCGCCCATGAATCGCCGACGATCCGTATCGTTGCCGAACAACGCCTGACCACGGTGCCCACGGTTCATCACGTGATACCAGGTGTTCGCCACCTCAATTCGCAACGGTCTTGCCATCCCGGGATTCACCCCCTCGCGAATCCAAATGTCACATATTTAAATGCGACCCCATTGCCTTCCCATTGCCTTTTTAATTTCAGCGCCGAAAGCTCTCTGCGACGACCGCATTGGTGGTGACAGCGAGACTGAAACCATTGCCTGCTGCTATTGCAATAACATTGCTCAAGCCCGTTGGAGACTCTGCCTGCCTCCGTCGATTGATTCCCCAGGAAACGACCGTTCCATCTGCTTTTAGGGCAAGACTATGTTTTTCGCCGACGGCAACTGCTGTAATGTTGGTTAGGTTTTCCGGTAAGTACCCTCCATGTGCGGTCAACTTCCCGTCTGCATGTAGGGTCAGAATCTGCCAGCCACCGGCGGCGATGGATTTCACGTCACTACCGGAATTCACCAGTACCTTGACACCTTCCCGGACGGAGCCTGAGCAGACTTGTCCATTACCACTCAGCACGACGAATTGGCTTCGATCATGGGTCGTGCCGGCGACCATCACGACATTGCTCACGCTAAGGACTGGTTGTGCCAAACCCTTGCGCAGTTCAATTAAAGAACCACCGTGCATCAGAAACCAGTCGGCATCTCGACCGCAAGCAACCGATGTTACTTTCCCAAAGCGAACGGGAAGCAAAAACGGTTCGGCTTGGAAATCAGCTCCCCACACCTCTACCGATCCATCCTTACGGACGGCAATACTGTGATGGACCCTTGCAGCAATCTTCATTACATCCGTCAAAACGCCTGTGCGAAGGTGGACTAGCGCTTCCCCTTGTTGTTGATACGTCGAGGCAAAACGGAGCGCCTTGGTATTCGTGGACGGAGTCCAGCCGATGATCTGTCCCTTGCCCGCAAATGCCTGACCCATCTCATTGTTCCCAATCCCAACAACCTTCCCATTCGCCAACAGGACCAAGCTGTGTGCATCTCCCGCTGCAACTGCAATCGCGTTGGTAATATCGAATCCCAAATAGCCGAGCACTTTTGGCTTTGCAGCTTGAGAGCTATCCGGGGGATAATTTGAATTCCAAATCAAGACTCGTCCACCTGTGTTCTCGGGCCGGGCTTCGGTTTTACCGCCAAGCAAAACAGAGCCCATAAAAATTATCATCAAGAAACACTTAGTCACGGTCCCTCCACGATTACATATTGATTGTCGATATTTCGCTTAACGCGATGGCCGAATTTCTCTATGGTCATGCTCCCATCGCCATCAAGTGTCATGAGCTGGAACCAAGGGGACAAGTTGGTGTGGACCGGCCCCCCATCTATCTTCCACGCTCCAGGAATGTTCCATCTGAAAGATCCACCGGAATATTGACCAGAGTCCCAAGGCGGCAAATCGCCTGCCCACCAAGCGCGGTCCCATTGATCGTCCCATGAGTTGTCACAATTGATTGGAATCCAGCGATCACCCTTGCCCTCCCCCGTGCTCCCCTTATGCGAGAGGGTTGGATTATTGTAAGGGTCTGGATAATAATCAGGATCAAGATAGTAGTCCGATATTTCTGTCGCATTTTCACCGATTTCCATGATCAGAACTCGCTTGAACGATACGTGCGTAGGACCAAGAAAAGGCCGAAGATGCATACCCGCGCCGGATCCAGTGGAGAAGGAATCTAACACGACGCCACCATTGGAATTTCGTTTGAAAACGGCGTGATCAATCCCCGTTGGTTCCCTCACTTGAAACCACGTGTCTAGTTGCACATCGCGAACGAACACTCGCACGATAGCCGCCGCCGCATTGCTCGGGGCGGTATAATCCGTCGACTCACCGAAACTCGGAGACACGCTCCCTTGAAATGCCAGCCACCATGGCTGTTCCGGATACGTCATGTTTAGTGGAGGGTCAAAGGAGAACGACACGTACTCGCCGACCCCTAAATTATTACGCTCAAGATCGGGATCTGTAAGCGCTGCGCACGCGGTCTCATGCACCAACCTGGCACCACACTCGCCGGGACCGCCAGTGTCGCCTCACCCTTGGCGACAACATCCAACACCAACTCCGTGCCATTCGTTCCGTAGTTGAGAACGAGCTGATGCCAACTGCCGCCCAATCAATCTCTGCTTCCAGCAACACGCCATTTCCACCCGGCCCTACCAATCGCAAGGCCGAGCCATCCGCACTCACCTGTAACGACCACAACACTGCCGCCTGCGAACCCTCCACTGCCGCGAACTCCGCCAACCGAGCTGGTATTCCTGGTCCGCTGCCACTGCCCCAGTAGGGCCGAAACCACATTCTCAATGCGCCTTGGTTGGTTGCCACCTGCACTCGACCTGTTTCACCCAAACCAGAAATCACAAATGGTGTTACTGTTACGACGCCTACCCGTTCGAGACTGGAAACATCCGTGTCATGCCGCGCCTGGAAATGACTGATGCCTTTGCGCTCGTGCTGAAAAAGCATCGAGAAGCGAAGAATCTTTCTCAAGAAGCGCTAGTGTAGTGTCTCATAAAAGAATTTACTAACAAGCGCGGGCGTGCCAGAATTCCAGCATGGCTCGACCCAAACTGCCTCTACACCTATCCACTGAGCAACGAAGCGAACTGCTGCGCTTGGTCCGGGCGCCCAGCACCCCGCAGAAGTTAGTCCGGCGTGCCC
>DASUGI010000194.1:0-20119 GCA_036274115.1 Verrucomicrobiia bacterium | reverse complement strand
GATCAGGAACACATCGGCGGCGTCATTCGCGCTGCCGTTGGAGAGAGCGTTTGATGCACACCCAGTGGCCTAACAATCGGGTGGAGCGAACAGCCGCTATGCGTTTCGGTTTCGACGGTGATGGTGATCAGACCGCTGTGGTTGCAGTCGCGAGTGCGCTGCCAGCGGCTGTCGCTCACCCGGGTCGTTGGCATCACTACGCGCATGAGTAATGCCAATACCACTATCTTACCGTGGGCGCTGGGCGCGCTCGCTATTGTTGCTGTCGCTATCGGAATCATCTACGTCATTCGTGTCCGGCAGCAGCGGACGTCCACGCCTTCCCCACCGCCGATTCAGCAATATCCGCATTTTGTCTTCGCCAAGATTATGGACCCCATTGATCCTTTAGTGCGTGGCGAGAAGTATGAAGATCCGCTGCAGGCCACCTTGGAGCAAAAAGGACTGGGGGAGATCACTGGAGGAGGCACACAAATGGACAAGAACAAGCGCATCGAGTGGATTGGGATTGATATGCAGATTGCCAATCTCGACACAGCTTTGGAATTAGTTCGCGAGCGGCTTCTGGAGCTTGGCGCACCAAAAGGCTCAGTGCTTGAGTTCAAGCGCGGCAACCAAGAACTCACCTTACCGATTCATTCACACTGAAGATATGACCATGATGCCTAATCGGGTAGCCGGGAGGATTTGCCTCCCGGCCCCCACACCACCGGACATGCGGGTCCGCGTCCGGCGGTTCCTGGCAGTCCCGAAGGATTGAGCAGCACTCTTTCTCTGCCACGCGGACTCGCGGCTCGGCTCAGCCGGTCGGCTTCATCGCCAGCCTGCGTTCCGCTATGGTCGTCACTGCCTGCCAAGTTCAGCCCTTCCCGAGTTGTGAGACCCTCCGGGGTGTTCCCCGGCTCGTGACTCTCGGTACTATGGCCTCTGCTGACTTCTGCGCTCCCACAACGACCCTCTCGGATCGCCGCGCCCGGCGTTGCCGCCGTGCCGGAAGCACAGATCTCCCTGAGTAAGGACGTGAACTCTTGCTGTGCAGCCGGATCATTTACCTCCGGAACTGAACACCGGACTTGGCTGTGTGGTGCCAGCTTATCCGTTCCGTCAGCCTTATATGATCTTTCTGTTCGTCGGCTCATCAGCTTTGACTGAGGCTTCCTTCCCACGGCGTCTCGCGACTCCGCAGTTGCTTCTGTCTAATGTTTGGTTCACCTTCTGCCTCACCTGAGGCAGCCGATGATCGTGTTCCTACATAGGGGACTTTCACCCCATCAGTTCACGCCCATGTCAGGCGCACACCAATCGCTGCCATCTAACCGCCGCCCCGCTGGGCAGTCGAGCGGTTCAGGTGATTTGTCAGCGATTGTTGCAGCCGACCGGACGTTTCCGGCGGCGGTCGCTGAGCTTGGTCGTTGACCACTCGACGGGCCATGAGGTATCAGCTCGTTCTCCAATTCCGAGGCGACTCGCTCGTGGATTACGATGCGATGGTTGCACTTGAGGACCGTTTGATTGAGGACTTGGGTCATTCGGCGGAGGTTGACGGCCACGATTGCGGTTCGGGAGAGACGAACATTTTCATTTTCACTTCCGACCCCACCGCTACTTTTTGGCGTGTCCGAAAGACCTTGCAACGAGAGGGACACTTGCAGTCGGTGACCGCGGCGTATCGGGAGGCCACTGGAGAGGACTACACTGTTCTTTGGCCCGAGGGTTTACAGACAGAGTTTCGTGTGACATGAAGACGTGGTCTAACAAGTGCGCTGCAGCGCCTATGAGGGTAGTCAAGAGGGTCGTTGAGTTTTCCGCCAGCGACACGCAAGAATGGCCTGCACCGCCTGCCGCTGCGACGGCAGGCTGCGTCCGCTGTCGCAGTTACTTTCATTTCAACGCCAGGAAACAAGCCGGCACTTAGTGAATCGCTGCAGCCCCCATGAAAAATCGAACGCATTCTATTCTCGCTTGCTTCAGCCTCACGCTACTCATTGGTGCGGTCGCGTCGGCTCAAACAGTTCGCGAGCGCCTGGAAAAAGAGCCGGACTTCAAAATTTACTCTGTCATCTTCGGCGTCACGGCCACCACCAATTCGAGCGCCCCGGCGGTTCGGCTCGCCAAGGTCATCGACCCGAAATCGGGCACGACCGACGCTGTGAAGGTTGACGTTCCCGATGCCTTCATCAAAGCAGCGAAGGAGAAGATTGAAGCGAAAAAGTATGAACCCAAGTTGAAGGACGGGAAGCCCGCTGAGTTCTTCACGTATTTCTTCTACGTTCCCGGTCATTCCAACATCGTAGTCGTTGACCTGGACAAGCCATTAAACAAACAACCATGACAACCGGGTCGCCGCAGCGCCGATGTTTTTTCGGGGAAGCGTCCACCCGCAACGCTGAGGGACAGAGCGCAGTATTTCACAGTGGTTGAGGCTGGACTGTCCGATGCTTGCGGAGTATGAGGCTTTCATGCGTCACTTCGCGCACACCCCATGAAAGCCAAACTTAAGACCATTGTTCTCACCTTCATCGCGACGACAGCATTCTGGTGTTTGCTTATCGGGTGTGTCTTCTGGTTCTTTGCAGAGCGGTCTGCCTTAACGTTCGCTGAGACTGCACCGCTCAGGGGTTACGTCGCCATGTTCTCTACCTGGAATACGAATTCGCAACCAGTTACGTTCACGGTCGGAGAGTTACGCACCAACGCCGCGAGCGAGGAAGACGCGCAGGTCATTCTCTTTGAGCGACGGGTGCCGCCCTCGGGACACCTTTTGTTTGGCATCAAGAAATGAAACAGTGAACCCGGATGCCGCTGCAGTTTGACCGCAAGAGCGGAGAATGACGGTGGTGTGCAAACACAACGCCGCGGGTGCGTGTGCCCTGACGTAGTCCTTTTTAAACCTGCCGAACAACCCGGTTGGATTCGTTCCGCCGCCGGGGACAAAACCCCATGTCACAGTTTGCGCCAAAGATCGAAAATCCATGGTTCGGTTTTGGCCGAGGACAATCGGCTCACCAAAGATTGCGAGCAACACTGGAGCGAATGGTATTGGTATGTCTGACCAGAAAGAAAAAAGCAATGTTCCCGAGCGGCACGAGCAAGGTCGCACCGCCGAGAAGCCGCACGAAATACCCGCGCGGGGTTGGAAGAGCATTCTGAAGCGCACCAAGGACGACTTGCGGCGCGATCATCTGAGCACCGTGTCGGCGGGCGTGGGTTTGTTTGTCTTGCTGGGTTTGATTCCGGGCCTGGCGGCGGTGATTTCGATCTATGGCCTGGTTTCCGACCCGGTGCAGATTGAACAACAGTTTGCCTCCATTCGCGGCGTGTTGCCGGCGCAGGTCTTTGAACTTCTGAACGAGCAAATGAAGAGTATCGCCGCCTCGAATACGGCGGCCGGCTGGGGTGCGGCCATCGGCATCCTGGTGGCGTTATGGGGCGGTTCCAAAGGCATCAAGGTGATGATGGACGCGTTGAACATCACGTATCACGAGAACGAAAAGCGTGGCTTCATCCGGCTCAATGCGGTGGCCCTGGCGTTGACGGTAGCCGCGGTGCTTGGCGTCTGCGTCCTGATCGGTTTGCTGGCCGTCGTGCCCGCGTTGGTCAACCGGTTCAACCTGAACGATACCCTGGAACAACTCTTCATGGCCTTGCGCTGGCCGGCATTGTTCGTGTTCTTCATGATCGCCCTGGCCGTGCTCTACCGATATGGACCGAGCCGTGATCACGCCCGATGGCGCTGGGTGAGTTGGGGCGCGTTTGCGGCAACGTTGTTGTGGGTGATGGCATCAGCGCTGTTCGCTTTGTATCTGACCTATTTCAACAGCTACAACAAAACCTATGGCTCGCTGGGCGCGATTGTCGTGCTGCTGCTGTGGCTTTATCTTTCCGCGTTTTGCGTGTTGCTCGGGGCCGAGTTGAATTCCGAGATGGAGCGACAGACGGAGCGCGATACCACCAAAGGCCCACCCGAACCACAAGGCCGGCGTGGCGACTATTCCTCCGATAATCTCGGCGAGAGCCGGGCTTGACCCGTTTGGCGACAGCGCGGGAGCCTTGCCGCCCCTTCGGCCCGTCGTTGGTGTCTCCGTAAAAATGCGGAGCGGCTTCCGTATTTGCCTGCTTTTGGCGGATTCATTTCCTCTGTTATGGTGCGACTACCTTCCGGCGTAGCTCGTTCTGGAACAGAAGGATTCAAACACCAACAAAATCTGTTGCAGAGGAACTTTATGCGAACTCGCCCCGCATGGTTGGCTTATGCCGGCAGGATCAAGTCCAAAACCGATCAACTGCCGCCGCCGAGGAAAGCAGCGCGGCGTGAGCGCATCCTTTACCGCAGTTACCTGGAGGCTCGGGAGCGGTTCCATTATCCCGGAACGCTCGGGGACTGGCTGTTCGTCGTTGAGTCGAGTAAAGGGACTACCGCAACACGCGTGAAAGCCTCCCGGCCTGCCGACTCAGTTGCCGCCGCTGCCAGGCGTTCGCGGGTTTCCAACAACCCATTGCGACCGGTCCCTCAAGCTCGTCCCACGCACTGAATCGTTCCGCTCCCAAGCGCTTAGCCCCCTTTCATTCCGAGACGCGCCGGCAGTTTTCGCTCACCGACAGTCGCAAGTCATACTCTCCCGGATCAAACTTAAGAACGACATCACAGTCGGCCAGTTTCTGTTGAGTGAGAAACTCGATGGCGGCCACGCTGGAATCGAAGTTTTTTGCCCTGGCTTCGGACTTCACCCAATCCCGTCCTTCGCCGACGTAATCGTGAGTCAAACAATTTTGGATGCAGACTTTCACCACGAAAACGTTCGGTGCTTCTCAAAGCCAATCAACTGGGTCGGTAAACCCAAACTTGTGTGGCGTTTTTGTTGGCGGGGATAAACCCCATCGCGCCGAATGAAACAGCGTTCTACCGTGATGCAGGCTGACGCAGATGTCACTGTCTCCCGGTCTTCGGACCGAAAACCAGAAGCACCTACGCCAGCCTTTCGCTCGCTCGCCGGGAAATACGTAACGGCCGGTGAATCCTCAATGAACGAAGCCCAACCGAAACTGCTTCGGCGACATGCTCGTCGCCTGTTTGAACGCGACGCAAAAACTGTTTGCGCTTTGATAGCCGCACATGGTGGCAATGACCTCAACCTTGTGGTCTGATTCCGTGAGCAAGCGTTTCGCACGCTCGATCCTGATGCGTTGCAGCTCCTGACCGGGCGTCCGGCCCACCGCTTCGAGAAATGCCTTGTGCAATCCGCGGCGCGACATGGCCGCCACTCCCACCAGGTCCTTGACGCTGATCGGCTCACTGGCGTGCTCCCAGATAAACCGGAGACTGTTAGCCACGCCTTTGTGATTCACCGCCAGCAGATCGCTGCTCTTGCGGGTGACGATGCTGGCGGCGGGAACACGGAGGGGAGTTTTCGGCGCTGGTTTGCCGTTCATCAAATCATCCAGCAATGCCGCTCCGCGATAGCCGAGCGTTTCGAGATTCGTGTCGACGCTGGAGATGGGCGTATGCATGGCGTCCGGCGCGAGCAGATAATTCTCCGCGCCCACAATGGCCACCTGCTCCGGGACTGCCAGCCCGGCGCTTTCGCATGAATCCAGAACGTCCAGCGCCTGTTCATCGTTCGCGGCAAAGACACCGAGCGGTTTCGGCAGTTGTTTGAGCTGGTTGGTGAGCCAGCGTCGTTTCCCTTTCCATTGTTCCCGCCCCGGCCGATACTCCGGTGCCCGATACCACGGCAACCAAACGCATTCGTGTCCGGTTCTTTTCAAGGCCTCCACAAAGCCCTGTCCCCGCTCCGCATACGACCAGTTGTCCGCATCGCTGTAATAGGCAAAATGATTGAAGCCGCGGGAGAGGAAGTGTTCGGCCACGAGTTCGGCGGCATGAGCGTGGTCCTCCAGCACGCGTGGGAATTTCAAATGTGGCCGGCGAAAACTGAAATCCACGGTTGGCTTCTTCGCGTGCTTGACGAACTCGGCCAAATCATCGCCTTCACCCAGCCATGCCAGAATGCCGTCGCCCTCCCAGCCCCAGGGAATGACTTTCTCCCGCGCGAGATTGGCCGACAAATGCCAGCCATGCTCCTGCGCGTATTTCTCAATGCCGCGATGCAGCCGGTAATCATACCAACCCAAGGCGATGAGCACCCGTTTCTGGTTTTTTGCCATTGCTATCCGATTTTCCTGCAACGAACCCTCATCACCTTACCCGTGTCATCGGAAACAAAAAAGCCGGGAGTTGCCTCTCGCTTTGAAATCAGCAGCCCGAGGTTTGTTCCTAAGGATTTGGATAATGTAACCGGAAATAGCGCTGAGCATCTTCTGTTGGCACCGAGTAGGGACTCGTGGCCCCGGGAATATTCGTGTAAGTGCCGGATACAGTCGGGGCGGCTTGCAAACCAAACGCCGGATTTGACCAGGTAAGCGTTACCTGATCACCACTCCTTTCGATATTCAAGGGAATGGCGGGTGGCGTTGCTTGAACTACTTCGACCTTGAAATTGACGAATTGAAAATCAGCCGAGGTCGTTTCAAGAGAATTGGGACGGATGGCGAAGGCATCGAATCGATGATACGCGTAGGTGTTGTCCGTGGCGCTCAGCGTCCAATTCGTGCCGCCGCCGCTGATCGTGGTGGTAATGTCCACCGAGTTCTGACCCGTTCGCGTAATCTGCATCACCAGCGTGTAGTTGGTGAGGTTTTGAAATCCAGCCGCGCCGTTCAGGTCGGCCGGCCCGCTCGCGAGGGTGACCGGATAACTGCCGGTGGAACCCATCAGGTTGTCATCATCAATAATCGTTCGAGCCCGGATTTCAAACGGGGTTGCATCGGGAAACGTGCTGGCATAGTCCACCGTCAGCATATAACCCCGGACGCCATCACCATTGCCGGTGCTGCCGGAACCGAAACCATCCGCAGTAACGCGCGTGCCGCCATCGGCGTAATCAAACAATCCAATGCGCAGGCCGCCACTGCTGGTACCGATCGCATCACTGTTCCAGACCCATGTGGCTTTCAATGCGGTACCCACCGCCAGGTCAACAGGTAGATTCGTAGTCGTGTCATCGGTAAAATAGCCAATCCACAGTCGTGAGCTGCCGGAAGCCGGCAACCCGAACAGCGATCCCGGGAGATAGTTGAAGGTCAGGGAACTCGCGCTGGACGCATACCAGATGGAATTGTTGGGTGTGATGGGCCCGTTGCTGCGGTCGAGGTCGCTCCAGTTATCGTCCATAATCAAGCCGGGCGGCGTCACCACGGGTGCCTGCACGGTAACGGTCGCCACTGCGGACGTGGCGGAACTGCCGTTGCAACTGACACTCACAATGCAGCGGTATTGATTCCCGTTGTCGGCCAGAGTCAGATTGGGCGTGCTATAGCTGGACACGGCAGCGCCGCTGATCGTGTTCCAGGTTGAACCGGAGTCGGTACTGCGTTGCCAGAGATAACTGGGTGAAGTGCCATCCGCCGTTACTGAAAAGGTGGCATTGATTCCAGCCGCCACGGTCACATCCGCGGGGTCGCTCGTCACCGTCGCCGAACTGCAAAGTGCCGGCGTGGGCGTCGCTTCCGCCCAGGTCGTGGTGATTCGCAGTTCGTCAAAGTCAAAGCCCGTGCCGCTCCGAAGATAAAAGCGGCCGGGGCCGGTTGCGCTAGTGTCTTCGGTGCCGCTGCTGGTGGAAACACTCGCGGCAGGAATGCTGCCTTCGTCCAATCCGAAGGTGGCGGGATCGGGATTAATCCAGATATCAATGATGTCATTGCCGGCGCCGGTGATCATTTGCTGGCGGACGACCACAAAGACCGTTTGTCCCGCGGCAAGGTTGGTCGTGGCATAAGCGGCCGTGCCCGTCGGCTTGTTGGCGCCCAGGTGAATCTGTCCGTCGGAATTTTGCGCCAGAAGTTCAAAGTGCACGCCGCTGCTGGAACCGAGGCGATTCACCGAGACGATTTGCTCGCCGGCGACATCGATGTCGGCAGCATTGGCAAAACGAATGAGGAATGAATAGTAAATATTGGTGTCACCGTTGAATTGACCACTCGCTGCAAAATTGTTGTACGTGTTCAGGCTGCCGGTGTTGGTGAGCACCGTTGCCTTATCCCCAGTGGAAGCCACCAATCCAAGCGGCGAGCCATCCAGACTGCCACTACCGGCGGTGACCAGGTAGGAACTGCTGCTCCCGACCCATCCTTCCCCGGTGCCCACCACGCCCAGATTGCCGGTGGCAAATCCAATCATGGAGCTGCTCCGCACGATTTCGCCCTGAGCCAACTGGAGTTGTGCGACCGACAACGCGCCGACGAACACTCCCCAACCAAGTTGCATTAGCAGACGAGGGAGCCGTGGTTTGATATGACTATGATTTTGCTGGTACGACAGAGGTTTCATATTTTACGAATTAGATATTAGTTAGAGGATGCCGTTGAAAAAACAAAGCAGCGCCAGCTGAAATTCACCGAACTTCGGCTTCGCTGCGGACAAACTGGGATTAAACTGTTCTCCTTGTAACTTCTCCATGTTAAGCCCTGAACAAGCCGGGACCACTCTCCGGTCCCGGCTCCTGCTACTTGATCATTTACGGTTGCTTCATTGTTTCGAGATTCTATGGATTCGGCGCCAGGCCAAAGAACACGGTTCCTTTGGTCGCATCGATTGGAACCACTACCGGGCTGGTTGTGCCTCCGGGATAATCGCTCCAGGATGAGCCGAGCCCGGCGGCCAGGCTGTTGGTCTGAGCGATGAGCTTGTAGCCCGTTCCCGCCCAGGAGAGCGTGAGGTTTCCACCGGTTACGCTGTAGTCGAGCTTCGGTAGTGCAGGGGTTCCTACGGTGAAGCTCAGGAATGGCGCGAAGTCGCCAGCCACTGCGGTAGGCCGGTTTGCGTCCAGGAACACGGTTTCTTTCGAGGCAATGCGGCCTTGACCGGTGCTGGTGTAGGCGGGCCCGGCGGCGATGATAAAGGTGATCAGGCTGCTTCCCGTGTATCCGTTGACAAACGCCGTGAGTTCCGGAGTAGAAAAAGCATCGACGTCCGCCTTGCCACCGGTATACGCCCGGTTCGTCACCACCGTGACCAGACTATTGGTATTGAGGCTTTGGGTGATGAAATTACCATCTGTCGCCTGCAAACCGGGGAGCGAAGCCCACGTGGTAAGATTGGCTTCATCCCAATTTTCGGTTGTAAAGAGTTGTCCGTCTTCACCCGTCGTGCCCTGGGTCACCCCATACACCGCGACTTCGCGCGCACCATTAGCGCGGTGCTCCACCACGTTCAGTTTGATATTCTGCAATTGCGACAAGTTGTAGCCAGTCAGATCGAAGCGCAGAGCCACCATCTCGTTGCGGTCACCATTACTGCTGGTGCGGGTGTTCATGGAAACCCCGTTCGCGCTGTTGTTCGAATGTTCCCGCATTTCCGCATCCGCCCCGTTGCCAACCGCGGTTGAAACCCTGGTAATGGCGGGATCAACCACACGCACATCAACTTCGGCGCTGGCCTGGAGCCCGCCGTTATCCCGGGCGATAACGCGAATCGTTTGAAAACTCATTGCCCCGAGATTGCTCGGAGCAAAGCTCGCCTCCCACGGAGCTGAATTCGCCTCACCAACCAAAGTCAACGTGGTCCCAAACTTGCCCGCAAAGAACTGCACGTTTGTAATCGTACCATCCGGGTCCGTCGGATTGCAGGTAACGGTAGTGCTCGCGCCGGCGTTCAGCGTCGTCCCATTGGCCGGGCTGGTCAGGGTGACCGCCGGCGGTTCATTGGGTGGCAATGCGGTCGGCACCAACATGAAATAATTGGGCGTGTAGCCCGCCGTCAGTGCCGTGGACCGGATCGTCACGGGATTCGTGCTGCTGAGTTCCACCACGATTGGAACATTGCCGCCGTCATCCGTCAGCCGCACGAATTCGTAACCGGCGGTTCCCGCACTCTTCACAAACCGGCCAATCTTGGTGAGATTTTGCACGGTGTTCGACCCGTTATCCACGAAGTCCAACTGCACCGTCATCGCCCCTGCGGACGAAACGCGCGCGTAGATGTTGTAGGTACCGGTCGGGTAAGTGCGGGTATAATTGACCCATTCATTGACCGCGACATTGCGCAACTCATAGTCGGGGAGCCCGGCGGTGGTGTACTTGGAGCGAATCGCGGAGTCGGCAGTGAGGAAAGTATCCACCCACTCATCCCGGACTGAGTCAACCAAATCGCCGAAGCGATAAACTTCATTCGTTGAGGGAATGGATATCGTGACGGTGAAGTTGAGTTCGCTCTTGTCGATATTGGTGAACCCAACGCGATCAAAGTAACATCCCGGAGTACCACCACCCAGTGTGTCACACAATACGATTGTGTCGAAGAAGGCGCCGCCACCGAAATTGAAGTCTTCCGCTTCCCAGGTAAAATTGCCGGTGCTGAAAGTATCGAAACTGGTTTGGCGCGCGCCCAGGCCGCCGTCTGCTGACGTGGCGGCGAACGCCACGGTGATGCTCCGGTCGAGCGCGAACCCGTTCGTATAACTGACGTTCCACACCGCGCCACCGTCAGTGATGCTGAAACCGGAACTGACATTGGTGCCGTTCACCCTGACAACGATATTGCCCGAAGCCACAGGGCTGCCGGCATTGTTCGTCTTACTGATGGAGCAGGAAACCACCGTGTTGGTCGCCATGAAACTGCCGCCTTCCGGGGTTAAATTGAAAACTTTCACCGGTTGCGGCAAATTCAAAGCCCAAGCGACGGCTGCCTCGAACAGGAAATAACTGGGCTCAATCAGTTGCCGCGTCGGCGCGGTGGTATTCCACGGAAGATGCACCCACCGCGCCAGATTCGTTGTGCCGTCAGCGACGACCACATTCGCCGGAATGCCCCAAAGGGCCTGACCCTGGGAGAAGTTCGGGACGGTTGCCACCACCTGAACGTTCGTAGTAAAAGTGCGGTTTCCGGCAAACGAAATGACGCCGGGGCCATCAGCGTCTCCCGGACCGGCAGGATTAAACACGCCCACCAATCCCGCTCCCAAACCTGCGGCCAACGGGTGAGCGGCGTTCACGATTAAAATGTTGGTTTCATTGCCCACCTGCCCAAAATCCGCGCCCAGTCCCCCGTTCACCGCCGTTGCCGTAGCGCCATCCGCATACGTGCCTCCCGTCAGACCGGTCCCGGCGTTAAAGGCACTCCGACCGTCACTGTAAAGGAAGCCTTCCCAATTGATCACCGGGATGGGCGAGCCACGAAAACTTGAACCGACATTTCCGGAGCCGACAATTTCGTCCACGATGAGCAGTTGGTAGCCCTGGCTGGCGTACGTGTCGGCGGTGCTGGTATTGCCGTCGGAAGCAATGGTCCAAACCGTGACGTCATGCCCTTGCGCTCTCAAGATGTTGATCATCCTGACGGCACTGTCGGGAAAACCGTTTTGCACATAGAGTACTTTGGCCGCCTGACTCGCCAGTGGAAAGGCCAGGAGACAGGCCAGAACAAAAATCCAGCCGCCGGATCGGTGACGGCGCGACGCGCTTGGTTTATCTACATTATGCATCATTTTTGTCGGTTGGTTGGTGGTTTACTGATTGTCGGTCTGTGATTAATCCAATCTGGCGCTCTCATCCGCCAAACTATCCCAGCAAACAAAAAATCGAAAACGGCATTCCCCCAGTTCGAAAAGCCTGGTTATGGAAGCCACATATCCATAATGACTCTCACTCCAATGCAATCCAAGTCACTCCACTCAGCATACGGGCCCGTGAATGCCTGCGGGACGGTCCTTTGGCTTTGAAACCTTACGTGTCCGTCCCCAAACAAAGCATCGATGCCACCCACTCCTTTGTCACGATGCGGCTGAGATTCAGGCGCACTGCTATAAACCAGGTCCGTTGCCATGGCCTTGTTGACGTCGATTTGGGAAAGCTTCTGCAAGTTATAGGTGACACTGTTGACTGAGGTCTGATTCATCGCCGCATAGAGCGGAACGCCACGAACAATTTCCTTGGTTCTTGATTGTGGGAAATAGCTGTATCCCGCGCGAACGTAATCAGGATTCGACATTGTTGGTTCTGATCCAAACGGCCAAACGTCAGTCTTGGCGTACGAATCATACTGAAAGATTCCGGTTCCCGCGGCCGCTCGATTTCGACTACCCGCGCAGTAAAAGGTTTTACCTTCTGGAATATTCCTGGTCGCCCAGAGTGAACCCAGATTATGCGGGCCTGCTGACCAGGTATGTCCCGGAAGCTTGCGGCCAATCTCATAGGGATACCAAACCGAACCTGACGTCGCGTTGACCCGGTTAGGTGGCATTTTGTCATCATGATCCGCCGCGTACATGAAAATTCCGATGCCAATTTGTTTAAGGCCGTTGATGCAACTGGTACGCAATGCCTTTTCCTTGGCCTTGCCCAAAGCCGGCAACAACATGGCAGCAAGGATGGCGATGATGGCGATAACCACCAGCAGTTCAATCAAGGTGAACGCCTTACGAGTCGAGGACACCGGCGCATTTGGCTTCACGGTCATATAGCTTTGAGTTGAAGTCAGGCGATCATGTTCACTCTTAGAGACAAAGCCGTCAGGCTTACCCAGTCATGGGAACACAGGCGGCTTGTCGCAAAAGACTAAAACCACGAATTCCGAATTCAAAGCCGTGCGGTTTGCAATTCGGGGTGAAAATTGTGAACAACGACTCACTCAGCACCCAGGCCGGTGCAGTTGAGAAGGCTGATTCTGACCGCGTTAGTAACAACCACCCTTCCCTTCCCGGGCACAAAATCACAGTTCGCGACGGTCACATCCGTGATCTGATTCGTCGCTGCATAACCTTCGATGAAAATTGGCCCGCGGGTCAGCTCACCAAACTTTGAATCGCGAATCTCAATGTTCCGCAGGCGCGGCGGATGTTCCCCATCGCGCGCCCCGGCGGCGCCATAACGCAGCGTCATGTGAATGCCATATTTCGCCGTCTTCACCGTGCAGTTCCGCAGGTAAATGTTTTCAACGAAGCCCCCGCGCGCCGGGTTTGACTTGAACCGCATCGCCATGTCGAGGTCCGGACTGTCAAACTGACAGTTCTCGGCGAATACGTTGCGAATGCCTCCGGATGTTTCACTGCCCATGGTCACACCGCCGTGGCCGTCGCGAAACACACAGTTGCGAATCACGATCTTCTCAGACGGAATGTTCACTCGACGGCCGTCCCCATCACGACCGGATTTCACGGCGATGCAATCGTCGCCGTTGCTGAACACGCAGTTCTCGATCAACACGTCGGTGCATGAGTCAGGATCACAACCATCCGTGTTCGGACCGCGGGTTTCCACGGTGACGCCGCGAATCGTCACATTCGTGCAATACAGTGGATGCAACGTCCACATCGGCGAATTGATGACGCGCACACCTTCAATCAAGACATTCCTGCAGCGGACCGGCTGAATGAAATTCGGACGCAGGAAATGTCCTTCGCCGAAGACGCGCTCGGCGACCGGCAGGTTCCGATTACCCATGCCCACCAGTGCGCGGCTGTCGGCCCCCCATTTGCCGAGCCACTGATGCCACCATCGCCCCTGCCCATCCAGCGTCCCCCTCCCGGTAATCGCAATGTTGGTTTGCTCGAACGCGTAGATCGGAGGCGAAAAGTTCATCACTTCGGTGCATTCGTAACGCGTGAACACCACCGGCAAATACGCTGCCGCGTTCGTCATAAATCGAATCGTCGCTCCTTCACTCACGTGCAGATTCACTTTGCTCTTCAAGTGAATCGCGCCACTCACGAAAACTCCCTCAGGCACGACCACACGCCCCCCGCCGGCCGCGTTGCACGCCGCGATCGCGTCCGCAAACGCCCTGGTGCAATCCGTTGCGCCATCACCGACGGCTCCAAATCGCGTGACGAGGAAGTCACGGTCAGGAAATCGGGGCGGGACCATCCGTTTCAAAATCCCCGGCACGCGAGCCCACGGATCTGCGTTGGCGGTTTTGGAATCCTGCGCGGTTTTCACACAACCAATCACGCCAACACAGATGGCTAACAGAAAGGTGTGGCGCCACTGAGCCTGCCGGAAACCAACAACGGAACTCATGCGTGCGACGGTAGCAGCGCCGCCTCCGAATGCAAAGTGTCCAGCCTTTGCAAACCACATTGAGATTTTTGCATCTCGCGCATGTTGAACCGCTTTGTCCCCATAAATTGAATTCGTAAGGCCGAAGCGAGATGCTAACTTGGTCCGCAGCCCGACACGCATGAAGCAACACGTCCCGAGATTTGTACCAGCCTCCTGGCTGTTAACCCTGCTGCTTTGTTCCAACTCCACATCCGCCCAACTTCCAGCCTTTCCGGGCGCGCAAGGATTTGGCCGCTTCGCAACCGGTGGCCGCGGTGGCTCGGTTTATTTTGTTACCAATCTGAATGACTCCGGCCCCGGCTCGTTTCGCGATGCGGTCAGCGTCTCCGGGCGCACGGTCATCTTTCGCGTTGGGGGCGTCATCGCTTACACAGGTTCGCGGTACAACGTCGCCCCGAACATCACTGTTGCCGGCCAGACGGCGCCCGGCGATGGCGTCACGCTCTACGGCGACGGCATCGGTTACAACGGTTCACACAACACCATCACCCGTTTCATCCGCTATCGCATGGGCATCAATGGCGAGAGTGACAAGGACGCCATCGCGATTGATACCGGTCGCAACATGATCTTCGACCACATCACCGCGTCCTGGGGTCGCGACGAAACGTTTTCCATCAGCGGCAGCAACCCAACGAACATTACCATCCAGTCCTCCATCATCTCGCAAGGCTTGCAGGGACATTCTGCCGGTGGACTTGTGCAGACGGACGGCGGCGTCAGCATTCTGCGCACACTCTACATTGATAACGATACGCGCAATCCGAAGGTCAAAGGGGTCAATGAATACGTCAACAACGTCATCTGCAACTGGGAAACCATCGGCTACAACATGGGCGGCGATTCCGCCGGCGAATCGTTCGTGAACGTGTTCAACAACTACTTCATGCGCGGCCCGGCGAGCAGCGGCTCGGCCATCAGCGGCGGTAACACAGACTTCCACATCTTCGCCACGAACAACTGGTACGACGGCAATCGCAATGGCGTTCTCGATGGCAACGACCTGCCGTTTGCGAGTTACGGTCCGATGGATTTGAAAACCACGCCGTACCCGTATCCCATCAGCTACGCTTCCGCTTATTCGCCGCTTACCGCGCTCAAACTTGCCATCAGCGACGCCGGTCCGTCGTTCCGTCGCGACAGTGTGGATGAGCAAATGATCTCGGAACTTATTTCCTGGGGCGAACTCGGCAGCACAATTACTTCCGAACTGATCCCGCCGATGGATGGTCCGGGCATCATTCGCAACGGCACGCCTTACCCGGACACTGACAACGACGGCATGCCTGACTTCTGGGAAATCGGCACGGGCTCGAACCCCGGCGTCGCCAACAACAACGATCCCAGCCCGAGCGGCAGTGGTTACACGCGCCTGGAAGATTATTTGAACTGGCTCGCCGAACCCCACGGCATCGCGTTGCAGAACACAAACGTCGTTGTGGACCTCCGCCAATTCACGCGGGGCTGGGTGGTGGTGAATCGTTCACCGTTCTGGTCCGTGAGCGATCCTGTCAACGGCACTGTCGCGCTCACGGACGGTTACATGGCCCTCTTCACTCCCACGCCCGGACATAATGGCCGGGCGAGTTTCCAGTTCACCGTGAACGACGCCGACGGCGGTCCGCTCACGCGCACGATGAATCTGTTCTTCACTCCCAGCGCGCAAAGTTACACGCCCGTCTGGCACGGCAACGACATCGACAACACGTGGAACGTCCTCGGCGCTTATCACTGGCACGATGACATCTCCCTGCTCTACCAATTCCACCAAGGCGATGCCGTCCTCTTCGACGACAGCGGCTCGGCCGCGCCCGCCGTCAATCTTAGCGGCTCGCTGCAACCGGCGTCCGTCACCATCAACGCCGCAAAGAACTACGCCTTCAGCGGCAGCGGCTCGCTGGACGGCGCTATGAGTTTACACAAGACCAACACCGGCACGCTCACGATCAACAACACCAACGGCTTCACCGGCAACACCACCGTGAGCAACGGCACGTTGCTGGTTCATGGCGCGCTCACCGGCAGCGCGGTTACGGTGCGCAACACCGGCATCGCTGGGGGCAACGGGCTGCTCGGCAGTTCGCTCATCGCCGTCAGTGGCTCGACGATTGTTCCCGGGAATGGCATCGCTTCGCCCGGCACGTTGACCATCGCCAATGCCCTCACGCTCTCGGGCAGTGTGACCAATCGCTTCGACATCTCGGACGACCCCACTGGCACGCTCAAGACCAACGATATCATCCGCGTTCTCGGCAACCTGAACCTCAGTGGCGTCAACGTGCTGAAGTTCAGTCTGCTTGACGGCCTACCGGGCAACGGCGTTTACACTCTCTTCACTTACACCGGAGCACTGAATGGCAGCCTCGCGAACTTCGCGCTTTCGGGCATCAGCGGCACACTGACGAATCCTCCCGGCCAAATCGCCATCATCGTCAACGCGGTCCGTCCGCCCGGCACACTCACGTGGACGGGCAATGGTGGAAATAACTTTTGGGACAACGGCACGACGGTCGCCTGGAACAATGAAGGCGTCGCGGACCGCTTTTATTTTGGCGACGACGTGATTTTCAACAACACGGGCGCGACCAATCTCACCGCCAATCTCGTCGGCGAACTCACGCCTGCCTCCGTCACCGTGAATGCCACCGCAAATTACACGCTGACTGGCACGGGCAAAATCACCGGCACGACCGGTCTCACCAAGACCAACTCAGGCACGCTGACCATTCTCACGACAAACGATTTCACCGGCCCGACGATCATCGGTGGCGGAACGCTTTCAGCCTCGCGGCTCGCACCTGGTGGCGCACCGAGCAGCATCGGCGCAGCCCCAGCCGATTCCGCTAATCTCATCTTCTCGAATAGCCGCTTGAGCTACACCGGCGGCACGGTCACGAGCGATCGCGGCGCGACCTTCAACGGGAGCGCGAATTTTGACATCACCAGCGCCGGCACGACGCTCACCTGGAACGGCACAAACGTAGGCACCAGCACGCTCATCAAGTCCGGCCCGGGCACGCTGGTGCTCACGGCGGAAAACTCTTTCAACGGCGGCACGATTGTCAGTAATGGCACGCTGGCGCTCTTTGGTCCGAGTGGCGGCGCAAGCATTACCGCCAATAACTACGCACTCGGTTCGGGCAGCGTCACACTTTACGGCGGCACCTTAAAACTCTTCGGCGGCGACCTCGGCGATGCCGGCGCCGGTTACGGTACGTTCAGCCGACCCATCATTGTTCCTGCTGGCGCGACGGCGAGCTTGCTCACTCCCGCGCGTTACACGATGAACAGTTCGCTCTCTGGCGGCGGCACGTTGAATCTCGAAGTGAACTACGTCCGCGGTTCGCTCAACGGCAACTGGTCCGCCTTCACCGGCACGATCAATGTCACCGCGCAGACTTCGCCCGCCGAATTTCGGGTGACCGACAGCGACGGTTACGCGGGGGCAACCATTTTCTTGAACGACAACGCGGTCATCACCCAAAGCGGCAGTGGCAGCATCATGGACATCGGGGCGCTCGGCGGCACCAGCGGCAGCCGTGTCGGCCCCGGCAACCAAACGTCCAGTGGCCGCAGCTTCCGAATCGGTTGGAACAATCGCGATGCCACGTTCGCCGGACAAATCCTCGCCGATGGTGTCAACACCGTGACCAAAGTCGGCACGGGCAATTGGACGCTCACCGGCGCGAACACTTACACCGGCGGCACGATCGTCAGCGGCGGCACGCTCACGGTGAACAACACGACTGGCAGCGGCACCGGGTCCGGGAGCGTCACCGTGAACAACACCGCCACGCTCGCCGGTACGGGCATCATCAATGGCGCGACCACCATTAACTCGGGCGCAACTATCGCGCCCGGCAACGCTGGCCCCAGTACGCTCACCATCAACAATGGCGTCACACTGGCCGCCGGCAGCACCACGCGAATCGAAATCAATAAAACTTCCGGAACGAAAGACCTGCTCGATGCTTCCGGCACGATCAACTATGGCGGCACGCTCATTGTTACCAACCTCAGCGGCACACTCGCGGAAGGTGACAGCTTCAAAATCTTCGACGGCAACAGCTACGCCGGGTCATTCACCAGTTTGAACCTCCCGCCGCTCCCGCCCAACTTGATGTGGTACCCCGGCCCGCTCACGACCAGCGGCACCATCAGCGTGGTCAGCACGAACTTCACCATTCCGCAGCCGCTCACCTGGGCGGGTGATGGCGTGGCCAATGTATGGGATTCTTCGGCGTTGAATTGGCTCGGCACGAATGGCCAACCGCGCGCCTTTGCAAATGGCGACACCGTGGCGTTCGGCAACTCCGGCTCAACGACTCCCGCGTTGAACCTCACAACGAGCGTCGCGCCCGCGGCGATGACTGTGAATGCGAGTGTGAATTACACCATCGCTGGAACAGGGGCACTTACCGGTTCGATGGGACTGACCAAAGCAGGCAGCGGTCGCCTGACTCTGGCCAACACCGGATTGAACACGTTCACCGGCGGCACAACCATTTCCGCTGGCTCTTTGCAGATCGGCGACGGCGTTTCCGTGAACGGCAACCTGCCGGGAAACATCATCAACAACGCGACATTGATCATCGCGAATCCGAATGCGCAATCGTGGAATTCCCCCTTTGCCGGCAGCGGGACATTGATAAAGCAAGCCGCCGGCACACTGACGGTGACCAGTACCAACAACAGCTACGGAGGCAACGTGATCATCGCCGGCGGCGCGATCACTCTTGGCACGGGTGCAACCCTGAACACCGGCAGCCTCACCCTCAGCAACGGCGGCACATTCAACTTCCCACCCAGCACACCATCGTACGCCTACCCCGGAAGCATCATCGTGCCCGCCAACCAAAGCGGAACGATTTCGTCGCCCGGCCTCGCGAACAGCCTTGGTGGCAACTTGAGTTCCGGCAACAGCAGCAGCGTGCTGAACATCTCCAGCGGCGTGAGTTTCGCAGCGACGACGACCGCACAGTTCGACAGTTTCAGCGGCACGATCCATGTTCTTCCCGGCGGCACGCTCCGGTTCTCGCCGAACAGCAGCGGTAACACCTATGGTTCGCTCAATCCCACGTTCGCAGTGAATGGCGAGTTGCGTCCGCGCAACGCTGGTAACACGGTTCGACTTGGAAAAGTTTCCGGCAACGGAACTCTGTCTGGCCCGCAATCCAACGGCGGCTCCGGCAACACCACTTACCAGATTGGCGGCAGCAATGTGGATTCAACCTTCAACGGAATCATCGCCAGCAACACCGCTGTGGCCAGCAGCCTCGTGGTCCTGCACAAAGTCGGGACGGCCAGACTGACCTTGACCAGCGCGAGCACCTACACCGGCGGGACGATTGTCAGCAACGGCGCGTTGTTTATCAGCAACAGCACTGGCAGCGGGACGGGCTCAGGCAATGTCAGGGTCCGAAACGGCGCCACCCTTGGTGGCTCGGGTTTCATCAGCGGCGCGACTACTGTCGAAAACGGAGCAACGCTTACGCCGGGCAACGCCATCGGCACTCTGACTTTCGGTGGCGCGCTCACGCTTCAAAGCGGTGCCACGAATGTCTTTGAACTCGGCACGATCAGCGATTCAGTGGTTGTGAGTGGCGCGCTGACAGCGGCGGGTCGCATTAGCATCATAGCGTCGACCGGTTTCGGCGCGGGCACTTACACGCTATTCACCAGTTCCGGTGGTTTAACACTTGGCACGCTGACACTCGGCACCTTGCCAGCCGGATACAACTACGCGCTCAACACCGCCACGCCCGGCCAGATCAAACTCGTGGTCACCTCCATCGCTCCGCCAAATCCGCCGAGCTTCACGAACATCATCGCGACAAGTGGCAATCTCATCCTCAGCGGTGATGGCGGGACACCCACCGGCAGTTATTACGTGCTGACGGCTACGAACGTCACGCTGCCGTCGGCGAGTTGGTCACGCGTCGCTACGAATCAGTTCGATGCGGCCGGTCGGTTTAATCTGACGAACCCGATCAATCCTGCCGTTCCC
>DASUGI010000193.1:0-17324 GCA_036274115.1 Verrucomicrobiia bacterium | reverse complement strand
ATGGCAAACTGGGTGGAGAGTGCCGCAGCATCAGGACGAGCAGCGCGCGAACGACCTCATTTCTTTTTGTACATCTGCTCGGGTGTCAGCAACTGCGCTTCGGTCGTCTTGAATGTCTCGCCTTTGCCTTCGATGGAGCGGAAGAAGCAGGACTTGTAACCTTCATGACAAGCCGGACCGTTTTGTTCGACTTGAATGAGCAGGCAATCGCCGTCGCAATCGAAGGCGACGTCCTTGACGGTTTGCGTATTACCGCTTTCTTCGCCCTTCATCCAGAACTTCTGTCGCGAGCGGCTCCAGAAATGCGTCTTGCCGGTTTCGATGGTCTTTTCCAGGGAGGCGCGATTCATCCATGCCATCATCACGACGCGACCGGATTTCTGCTCCTGCACAATCGCGGGAATGAGCCCCTGCGAATCGAATTTCAGTTTGTCGTAAAAACTCATACTGCCGGGATTTTAGATTCACGATTTACGATTTACGAATGAAAAACGGAGAGTGGCGGCCTAGCCCAGCAACAGCAGCAGCGCCATGCCGGCCAAGGTGGTGAGAATCGTCACGGGAATGCCGAACCTGGCGTAATCCCAGAAGCCGACCTCAGCGTGGCCGCGCGCGGATTCGACGACGATGATGTTGGCCACGGAGCCGAGGATGGTGAGGTTGCCGGCGAATGTTGTGGCTAATGCCATGACTTTCCACATCAGCTCCGGATTGGCGAAGTTGGTAATCCACTTTCCTGCGACGAGCACGAACGGCACGTTGGAAAAGATGTTTGAGCCGAGAGCCGAAAACCACGCCAGATTCCAGCCCTGGCTGGCCACCGAGGAACCGAACACGCCTCGAACCCGATCGTAAATTTGATCGGGCAATCCAGTGCCATTGAGCCCCTCGACCACGACGAAGAGGGCGGCAAAGAAAACCAACAAGTGCCAGTCTACCAGCTTGAGCACCTCATGGGTGTCGCGCCGCGCCAAAACCATGACGAGCGCACCGCCCGCCAGTGCGGTCCAGGCGAGGTTCAGTCCGGCGACGAAACCGACGAAGACCAGCGCCAGCACAACGAGCGTCATGGTTAACAGTCTTCGATCGAGTTTGCGGGATTCAGAGCTGGGACGATGGATGACGGCGTTGGCCAGCATTTTGCGAAAGCCGAATGAAAGCGCGGCATATTGAATGGCCAGTCCAACCAATGCCACCGGCAGCAGGGATAACGAAAAGCGCACGAAGGGAATTCCGGACAGATGTCCAATGATCATGTTCTGCGGATTGCCCACCAAGGTCGCCACGCTCCCGACGTTGGCGCTCATGGCCAGCGCAAGCAAATAGGGGGGCAGCGGCAGTTTGCCCTTCACCATCACGGCCACAACCAGCGGCGTGAGCATCAGGCACACCGTATCGTTGACCAGCAACGCCGAGAGGACTCCCGAAGCGCAAATGAGGTAGAGCAGGAGTTGTTGCGGCGTTTTGGCGGTGCGGAGAATCCAATCCGCCGCCCAATCAAAGAAACCCGCGAGGAACAGGTACGCGGAAATGAGCATCATCCCGAGTAACAAGACCAACGTGTCGTAATCCACCGAGCGATAAACTCGTTCTGGTGTCATCACTCCGCAGGCCACCATGAGCACGGCGCCCAGCAGGGCCGCGGCGGGACGGTTCAAGGGAAGGATTTTTAGCCGTCTTCCGCTGATGAGCAGATAAGTAAACGCGAAGATCGCAATGGCGACGATTTCCTTTTCGACGGGTGTCACACGGTTCGGGGAAATCAGTCGGCGGTTGAGGTTAAACTCATCGTGCGGTCATGCTGCCCGAAATGCGCCACCGTGGCAATGGGCTGGTAACTTGTTGGCCGGCAACTTGGGAACTGAGGGTTATTAGCTATACAGAGTTTCACTCTGCCGTATCGCGAATTTTCAATCCGCGACGCTCCGCCGACTTCAACACGCCTGGTAGAATTGATGCCATGCAGAATGGAATTCGGCGATACAGCAGCGATACAGCAGATTTGGAATCTGCGCTAGCACGGAATATTGATCCTCGCCTGGTCGCAGTCGGTAACTTGCTGAAATGCTATTCAGGTAAAACGGGCTTGCCCCATTGGCAGGGCTCGCCCATTTTCGCGCGTCGAATGAGCGACGAATCGATGTCTCCTGCCAGCTCGCCGCCAAAGCGCCGGTTCACGCGCGCCTTCTGGACGTTGAATACCATCGAGATGTGGGAACGGCTGGCATTCTACAACGTTCGCGTGATGGCGCCCATCTACATCATGCAGGCGGATAATCCGGGGGGGTTGCATCTTACGGCTGCGGACAAGGGGACGATTTACGCCTGGTGGGCGGCATTTCAATCGTTGTTGCCGATTGTGACCGGAGGTTACGCGGACCGCTTTGGTTACAAGCGCACGCTGGGATTTGCGCTTTCGCTGATGATGCTGGGCTACGTGATGATTGCGTTCCTGCGGGACGTGTCGTTCGTTAACAACTATTGGGGATTCTTCTCAGGAATTCTGGTGTTGGCAACGGGGACGGCATTTTTCAAGCCGAGCTTGCAGGGACTGATTGCGCACAATTTGAACAAGGAAGATTCGTCGGTGGGGTGGGGAATCTTTTATTGGGTGGTGAACGTGGGTGCGTTCATCGGGCATTACCTGCCGTCGATTTTGCTGGGGCTCAGCGTGGCCCTGCCGGGACTGCTGCACGCGGAGGTCAATTCGGCCGGAGCGTGGAGGAATCTCTTCATTGCTTCAGCGGTGTTCACTTCGTTCAACTTGCTTTCGCTCTTTATGGTCAAGGATGTGCCGAGCGGCGCGTCGAAGAGCGAGAACGCGTTGCAAGTACTATGGCGCACCGTGCGCGACATTTGGGAGCCGCGCCTGCTCGTTTGGTTGCTCATCATGTCGTGCTTCTGGCTGATGATGTATCAACTCTGGGATCTGCAGCCGAACTTCATCGCTGACTGGGTAAACAGCACGAGCATGGCGAACGGATTGAGTTGGTTGCCATCAGGTCTCCAGCGCGTGCTCGTTGAGCAAACCGCGCGGGGTCCGATGATTCCACAGCAAGTGCTGCTGAGTGCAAATTCGTTGTTCATTATCATCGGCGTAGTGGGCGTGGCGTGGCTGACGAGGCGAATGAAGACGCTGACTGCGATGTTCTTCGGCATGATGCTGGCCACGGTTGGCGTGCTGGTGGCAGGCTGGACGATGAATGCCTGGATACTCGTCCTGGGGATTCTGTTCTTCTCGCTTGGTGAGATGACGACAGGTCCGAAGAAAATTGAGTATCTTTCGCTGATCGCGCCGCCCGGCAAGACGGGCTTGTATTTGGGATACGTTAACATCCCGGTGGGTGTTGGCGTATATGCTGGCTCAAAGATTGCCGGATATGTTTATGGTCATTACGGCGAAAAGGCGGTCTTGGCGCTCCGTTATCTCGCGGAGAAAACGGCATTCGGCTCGGGCAGGAATTGGGATGGCGAGATCGCCAGTCTCGAAACGGCGCTCGGAGTCAAGCGAACGGAAGCCATGACGAAGTTGCAGGAGGTAACGGGTTTGGATTCGCTCGGCGCGACCCAAATGCTTTGGGATACTTACCATCCCCACATTTACGTTTGGATTCCGTTCGCCGCAATTGGCGTGGTGGCCGCGGTGGCGTTGTGGATTTTTGGTCGGATGGCACGCAATTGGAAGGACATGGACGCTTGATGCCGTCATCCCTGGGATTCTAAACGTGAGGGTTCTTGAAGTCATTCAAAGGAGCGCCAAATTCCTGACAAACAAGGGGGTGGATTCGTCTCGCTTGCAAGCGGAGTTGTTGCTGGCTCACGTGCTCAAGGTGCCGCGGATGAAGCTGTATCTGAACTTTGAGCGAGAGCTGGCAGAAGCGGAGTTGACGAGTGTTCGCGAACTGGTGCGACGACGCGGGCAACGGGAGCCGCTTCAACATATTGTTGGCTCGACTTCATTTTGTGGATTGGAGGTTGCGGTGAACCGCAGTGTGTTGGTGCCTCGCCCGGAAACGGAATTGTTGGCTGAGTTGGGCTGGCAATTTCTAAACAAGCGAGTGGCTTCAGGAACAGATGCTTTAACAGCATTGGATTTTGGGACGGGCAGTGGCTGCATTGCGATCACCGTCGCGGCCCAGTGTCCGGCCGCAAAGGTCGTGGCGCTGGATTCCTCCGCTGAAGCACTGGCATTGGCAAAGCAGAATGCGGAGCGAAACGGAGTTGATGGCAGGATTGAGTTTCTTCGAAGCGATGGTTTCGCTGGACTGCCCTCCAACACCAGTTTTGATCTGATCATCAGCAATCCCCCTTACATTCCGAGCGGGGAGATTGAGACGTTGCAGCCGGAGGTGCGTGATTTCGATCCACGTGAAGCGTTGGACGGAGGAGCGGATGGGTTGGACTTCTACCGAAGACTAGCGGAACAAGCGCCAAGGTTCATCAGACTGAATGGACGCATCATGCTGGAATTCGGTGACGGACAGGCGGCAGACATTAAGCGAATCTTTGAGCACCAACGATGGATTACGGAATCGGTGATTGAAGACTATACTCAGCGCCCGCGAATCTTTATTGCCAGGCGGGATTAGATTAGCCGGCTTCGGCTCGAAGGAATTGGCTTCCTGGAGTTGCGGACAATTGCACGGTCGGCAAACAAGCGGGTATCAAGCAAAACTGTCCGGCTCGAATGGTTAATTCTGAACCGACCCGAATCTCGCCGTTCACGCCGCCGATGATGTGCATTCGTGAGCCGCGAAGTGGGATGGCATCGCTTGTTTGCACTTCGAATTGCTCGACTCGGAAAAGTGAATGGTTCACCAGTTGACGGGAACGGAAGTTAGGCCCGATAACGTCTTCACCGTGGGCGAGTGCGGGTTCGAAGTCGTTGAAGTCGATGCTGGCGAGCGATTGTTCAATGTGGAGCTCACGCGGCTTACCGTCTAGACCGACGCGATTCCAATCGAACACGCGATAGGTCGTGTCGGAGTTTTGCTGGATTTCGAAAATGACCAGGCCGGCGCCGATGGCGTGAACGCGTCCGCTGGGTAAAAACATGGCGTCGCCCGCCTTGACAGGTACACGATGAAAGCACTCGGCTACGCTGCCATCCTTGATTCTGCGTTCAAAATCTAAGCGTGTGACTCCGCGCTTCAGGCCGACGTGCAATTGCGCACCGGCTTCGGCTTGCGCGATGTACCACATCTCCGTTTTTGGATCGCCGTGAAGTTCTGCAGCCTTGTTTGCGGGCGGATGGACCTGAAGCGAGAGCACATCCTGCGCGTCCAGCAGTTTGATCAGCAGTGGAAATCTTCCTGCCTCCAGTTTCGCATCGCCGATCAGGCTGGTTCGAAAGTTCTCGACGAGCCAATGGAGATCTTTTCCCGCGAGCGGACCATTTGAAACAACGCTGATATCGCCTGGACGATCGCTGATTTCCCACGATTCACCGATCACCGCGCCCCTCGGCAGTTCCTTGCCATAGAGCCGCTCGAGGTTGCGTCCACCCCAAACGCGCTCTTTAAAAATAGGTTTAAAGGTCAGTGGATAAAGCACAGACATGGTCAGGTAATTAGCCTGCGGTTTGCGAACGCAATCTTACGCGGCTGGAGCAGTGTGGGCGCTGCGTTTCGGCGTTTTCCTGGTTGCCGCCTTCTCGACGGACGCAGCAGTGGGGCCGGACTCAAGGAAGTGGCCATGAGCCCTGAATTTGTCGTAGCGCTTTTTCAACCGATCTGCACCGGTCATGGTTCGCAATTCATCAAGGTGCTTGACCAATGCGCTTTTCAAAGAAGCCGCAGCCGCAGGCGGATTCGTGTGTGCGCCGCCCAGGGGTTCCGGGATGATTTCGTCCACAAGCTTCTGTTCCAAAAGGTCTTTCGCGGTAATTTTTAACGCTTCAGCTGCCTTCGCTGAGGCGGCACGGTCTTTCCACAGGATTGCAGCACATCCTTCCGGACTGATGACCGAGTAGTAGGCATTCTCCATGATCAAAACCCGGTCCGCCACGCCAATGCCGAGGGCTCCGCCTGAGCCGCCTTCACCGATGACCGTGGCGACAATCGGTACTTCCAGCAAAGTCATCTCACGCAAATTTACCGCGATGGCTTCGGCGATGTGGCGTTCCTCCGCACCGACGCCAGGATACGCGCCAGCAGTGTCAATGAGGGTTACGATCGGCAAACCAAATTTGTCGGCCAGTCGCATGAGCCGAAGTGCCTTGCGATAGCCCTCGGGATGGGCCGATCCGAAATTGCGAAGGATATTCTCCTTGGTGTCACGGCCCTTCTGCGTCCCGATGACAACGACTCGATGTTCGCCGAGTTTGGCAAAGCCGCCAACCACGGCACGGTCTTCGGCGAAGAGTCGGTCACCGTGGAGTTCACGAAACTCCGTGAAGGCCGCGTTGAGGTAGTCGAGCGTGTAAGGGCGCTTGGGATGGCGGGCGAGTTGGACCCGCTGCCAGGGAGTGAGATTGGTGTAAATCTGGCGACGGGTTTCTTCGATTTTACGTTCGATTTGCGCGATTTCTTCTTCGAAACTGACGTCCAACGAGTGGGTTTCGGGATGCTTCTTGAGTTCGTTTAGCTTATTCTGCAGTTCGATGATCGGTTTCTCGAAATCGAGCTGATGTTTCATGCGGTGGGCATCTTAGGATAGTAGCGGAGGGCAATCAACGGGGAATTCCGGTACAAAAAATCGAGGATCGGACTTTCATCCGATCCTCGCGATGACGAGGTTTATACGCCTTCACCGAGGCGCTCAGAAGGGCAGTGCGGCCAACTTGGAGGGGCGCTGTTCGCACCGCACTGCGAGCAAAACCTCTATGCCAACCCTAAACGAACAGCGAAATCCTCAATCGACGTAGATAAGATGCATTGGAACCTGAATTGTTCAAATATTTTTTCCCTTATTCCCCATGCTCAAGAGCCCCACCGCCCATGCGGGTTGAGCGATTGGAATTCAGGGAGTTATTCAGAGCGCATCACCGTCCGTAGCGCTTGATGGCCTTTTGCCACCAAGGTGAAAAAGTTTCGCTGGGTCGCAACCAGGCGCGTCGATGCAACCAAAGAATTGTATCGGCATCGCTCAAGACCTGGAGCTTGTGCGTGACCGTCAAAGCGTCAGGCCCGGCAGCGAGAAGTTTTTCTCCGAGAGCGCGAACGCTATCGCTTCCCGCGCCGAGTTTGGTCAGTGCTTCGGCATAGTCGGGGTTCAAGCGCTTTTCGCGCAGTAGCGAAACATGAACCGCATTGACGTAAGGATTCAACACGACATCGGCCAAACCTGAGTCGGGCATGCGCGCCGCGGTTTCTCCTGCCATCGCGCGCTCGGCCATACGCAGGCGCAAGGACACGATTTCCGGAGGCGGGGTGGTTTCTTCTGGAGTCAAAAACAGACCCATGGCTCGGGCGCGTTGGCCCCAGCTGCTGCGACTCGTGAAGACGCTGATCAAAACAGAAAAGACCATTCCAGCCAATACGGGTGCGAACCACCAAAACATTGCCTGGTCCAGGGACCAGACCAAAGCGCCCCAAACCACTCCCACCAGCACATGTCCCCAATGTCGCGCCACGGCATAAAACCAGGCCGTGCCATCAGCCGCGCGTTTCTGGGTTCCCCAATTCACGCCCATGCCAAGCAAAATGGTGATGACAAATCGTGTGTGCCACAACATCTGGAGTGGGGCGTGGAATGTTGAAAACACGGTCTCCCAAACGACTCCAGCGGCGGTGCGTGCCAATCCACCAAAGGCTTCCCGCCGTTTCGCATCGAATGCAAGGTCCAAGAGCGCGAGGAACTTTGGCAGCATCAAGACAGCCATGCAGATCGCGAAGACGAGAAATGCGTGCGCCGTGCCGCTGAGGTGCAGATAACGGCTGCCGACCGTGATATCGGAAAGATCGCTCAATTCATGAAACCAACGCATGAAATGGAACGTGAGCAAAAATGCCAGCCACAAAGGCCCGGCGAGATAACCGAAAATGCCCATCAACAAATGAACCCGGCTGAGTCCGCGGAGTCCTTTGGCGAACAACACCAGGGCATGCTGCAGGTTGCCCTGACACCAGCGGCGATCGCGCTGAGCATTCTCAATCAAACCTTGAGGGGCTTCCTCGTAACTGCCTTCAAGATCATAGGCCATCCACACCTGCCAGTTCTCGCGCACCATCAGCGCCGCTTCCACGAAATCATGGCTGAGAATTTGTCCGCCGAAAGGTTTGCGCCCTGGCAGTTGCGGCAGGTCGCAGTAATGCATGAACGGCTCGGTGCGGATAATGGCGTTATGCCCCCAGTAGTTTCCGAATCCCTGCGACCAGAAGTTCAATCCCGCGATGAAAATGGGAGCATAAAGACGGTTGGCAAATTGTTGAATGCGTCCAAAGAGTGACTCGGCATTGATGAGCGCGGGCACGGTTTGAATCATGCCGACGTCCGGGTGAGCCTCCATCAACTTGACGAGTTCCACCAGCGTCTCGCCCCGCATAATACTGTCCGCGTCAAAGCAGACAAAATAGCGGTAGCGCCGTCCCCAGGTATTGAGAAAATCCCGCACGTTACCGCTTTTTTTTCCTTCGTTGTTGACGCGCCGGCGGTAATAAATCCGTCCCAGGGCGTCGAGGTCGCGAACCAGTTCCAACCAACGGCGCTCTTCCTCAACCCATTTATCCGGATCGGTCGAGTCACTGAGAATAAAAAGGTCAAACCGCTCCAAATGCCCCGTTTTTTTCAGAGACTCGTAAGTGGTGCGTACGCCTTCGATGACGCGCACCACCTCCTCATTGTAGATCGGGAAGATCAGTGCGGTGCTTGTGCCCGCAATGGACTGGTTTTGATGCTCGGCCAGTTGTGTGATGCTCCGGCGGTCCCCCAACCGACGGAGGAAGAATCCGAAGAGCCCGTGGGTGCAACCGATCGCGGCCAGGAAGAACAGAATTACAAACAGCGCGAGCAGCACTGTGCGTGACGTTGACCAGCCGGTTCGCCACAGCAGGTCGGCGAACGTCAATGAAACCACGCCCGTGAGCACGAGAGCCACGGAATAGAAAAGAAACACTCGGAACGCGCGATGCGAATGCGTTGACGGGCATACCGCCAATCGAGGTTGGCCCGACGAAAGGTCTGAACTCGGCGTATTGGACATGGGCTCAGCGAGGACGCGTCAGCCAGAAGATGAACACCAGAACGGCTCCGAAAATCAACCAGGTCGCGGCCATCTTCTTGAACGGTAACCGGCCGAAGTTTGTGATGGTGGTAATGGGGCCCAAATCCAAAGGTCGCGGGGTCATCTTCGAGAGCTGGAAGTCTGGCCCGGCGCGGAAATAGGTTTCACGCATCGCGCTGACGAAATCCTCCGGCCACGGTCCCGGACGCAGGAACTGATCCTGCCATTTGCCCGGCAAATCTGCGAGCATCATGGCAAGGCGGCCGCGCGTGGAGAGCAGATGGTCTTTGCCGGAAGGTGGCTCTTGCAACACCTCCGCGAACCATTCCGTCACGACGCGGTCCATTTCTTCGGCAGCAAGCTCAGTGGCGGTGCGATCCAGTTCCTTGGGCGCGCGTTCCTTGGCACGGTCCAGAACGCGCAAAACCAGTTGGCCCAGCAGGACGTGGTTACGGATGTTCAGCGCGTGGAAATAGCTTTCCACTTTGGTGTAAGCCGAATTCCATTCATCCATCGGCCTTCCGGCCAATCGCCCCGGGGCGTCCATCCACTCGGATGAAATGCTCATGGCGGGCTCCAATGATACGTCCAGGTTTCGCTGACGACCTCATCGTCCTTCTTCAGCGTGCAACGGAGGTCCACCGGGTCCTTGTTGTTTTCGCGGGGTTGCATTCCGAGCATGACGCGCCAGTTGCGTTTGATTGGGTTGAAGAAAACCTGGTTTTCCGTGATGCCGGCATTCTCGCTGCAATTGGCGATGGCCACCGGTGGCGTGCCTTCCGGGATGACGGCCAGGCGCGGCCCCTCAAAATCAATCACGATCTGCCGCCAATTCGCATGGCGCGGGTGCGCGCCGATACGCGTCGCCACCACGCGATTCTGCGAGAGCTTCATGTCATTCTCCAGCGTCCAAAACAACGTGTAGGCATAACGCCGGGGCTGAAGGGGCTGAGGTTTGTTCTTCGGATCCCAGAACGCCACGATGTTGTCGAGACCTTCGTAGTGAGTTGAGAGTTCCACCAGATGCACGTCGCCTTCGCCCCAGTTCCCGCGGGGTTGCACCCACACACTCGGCACGCGGTGGTAATAATTGAAAATGTCCTGGTACGCGGCGAAATCCCGCTCACGTTGCAGCAGCCCGAACCCGCGCAGGTTTTTCGTCGCGAACCGCTGGTGACGCATCACGGAAGCGTTGTTAAGCGGCCGCCATAGCAATTCCCCATTCTCCATGTGCATCAGCAACCCATCACAATCGTGTGCTTCGGGGCGGTAATCGTCGAACTTGCGCTCCGTGTTCTTGCCAAACCAAAACATGCTGGTGAGCGGAGCAATGCCGAGGCTGGCGAGCGGTTTACGCTGGGCATTCACCGCAGCCACCGTGTTTGACTCACGCATGTAGATCACGCACTCAATGTCCGCAATCGTGGTGTCGCCGGGCTGAATCAGGAACTCGAACGCCGCCGCGCAACTGATGCTGTCCACCAGCGCATACAGCCGCAATTGCGAATCCTCCTTGTGCGGCTTGCCCAGCCACCAATCCGTGAAGATGGGAAACTCTTCCGGTCGGTCCGATTCACCGCAATCCACCGCCAACGCGCGGGCCGATTGCCCGTAGCGCTGTTCCTTGCCCAACAAACGAAAGTAGCTTGCACCTAAAAATGATCCGATCTCATCCCACTTCCCGGGTTGATGCAACTGATTGAGAATTCGAAAGCCGGCGTAGCCGGTGTCAGCCGGAATTTGCTTCTGAATCTTCAAACTGCGGTAGTTAAAAAAATCCTGGGCAAACCGAACGGGCTGAAGATGTGTGAGGGTAAACTCATTGACTCGGACCGGTTCCTGATAAAGGTAGCCAGGATGAAAAAACTCCGTGCGAAATGGGAGCTCGTCTGCGGCCCATAACGCCTGATCGTGACGGAATTCAATCTCGCGGTACTTGTCGTAATCGAGATTTTCCTGCCGCAACACTGCGGGCAAATCGGCCCGGGGCGAGCGGAATGGTTTGCGCGCCCGTTCCTCGGCCTTTTTGGCCACGTAATCCAGCGTGACCTGCACCGCTTCCTGTCTGGCCCAGGCGCTGCCGGAAATGGCCAGCACCAGCATCAGACTTGGGAACGTTCGCATCCTCATGTTTCGTGAATGAAAACCGAAAAAAGCCCGTTTTGCAAGATGGGTAAGGCCACCCAATTCTGATGATTAGAGGCCAGTTCAAGCGGAAACGGCATTTCGAGCCGGTTTCCGGAACGTGAAAAACGCACACACCGCGAGCAGCGCCAGTCCGAAGAGACCAATGGTTTGAATTACCTGAACGAAACTGTCATGTCGCAAATACAAGGTGACGGCGTAACCCGCTGCTACGGCCAGCATCCAGGGGACAGCGCGAAACTGCAATTGCGCCATCAGGCTGTTGAGCAAAACCGTCGCCAGGGTCAGCGGCAGCATGCACCAGCCGAACCAAGGCACGAGTGGCGCGGAGATTGCCAGATACGATGGGTCATAACGCGCGAGGCGCAACGGCAGTTCGGGAAAGAAGGTGCACATCAACGCGGCGGCCGCACCTGCCAACGCCGTGAATCCCAGAGCGAGCAACAGGGCATTGGATTTCTGGCCCGTGGCCGCGCTCCGCGCCAGTTTGGGGAACATGACCGCAGCCACCGGCATGGTGAAATAAACCAGGGCGCGTCCGATCATTCCCGCCGCAGCGTAGTACCCCGTCTGTTCCTTGGGGAAAAGCCACTGCACGAAGATCATGTCCGCCGCCAGCATAAAAATGCCGACCCCCATACCGAGAGTCAGAGGAATAACCCGCCGCGACCACGCTCTCCAGTTTACCCGCGTGACGTCGCCGCGGAAGCAGTCACGGCAAAACCACATCCCAGCCACCATTACGGTCAACATTCCAATTAATACCGCCACAACGCCGCCCGCTGCGTGATGGTGCAGCAACCCGATAATGACGGCCACCGCAAGGAATCGTCCCACGCCGTCGGCCAACAGGAGACCGCCCAACCACAGAAAGTTCTGTCGACCCTGCAAAACACCTTGCACCAACGGCCGCCACAAAACAATCAACCCCGTCACCACGGTGATCCAAAGCGCAGCAGGGTTGTCGATTTTCAATGCGGTTAGAATCTGATGACGAAACAGAAAAACTACGACAGCAATCAGTAACCAAAGGAAAAACGTGGCGCGCATCACGCCACGGAACACGCCGGCCAGTTCTCGTTCGTGGTCGGGATTCAGTGATGCAGCCGCCTGTTGGGCAAACACGCTCTGCAATCCCACCGCGGGAATACCCATAAGCGTCACCATCTGCAGCAGGGTCGTGAAAACACCGTATTCGTCCTTGGGCATGCGCTGCGCGATCATGTGAACGGCAAACATCATCACGCCACCAGCCGTCGTCGCGACCATCAGCCAGCCGCTCTGCCGAAAAAATGCCCCCCCTCGCTCGGCGGCTGGAGTTGGTAAAGATTCCATTGCTTCTGAAACCATGAGCCTTCGACAATACGAAACCTGTTCGGTTCAAGGAAGCGATTTCAGGAAGCGCAGCAGCATGTCGCGCGCACGGTCCAGTTGCTTCTCGGAAACCCACTCATCGGCTGTGTGCGCCTGGGCGATGTCGCCTGGACCAAATACCACGCTGGGAATGCCGCCTTCGGCCAGAACTGCCGCGTCGCAGAAGTAATGAACACATTCCGGGCGGCGCTGTCCTGCAGTGCGAAGGAATTGTCTGACGAGCGGCAAGGTGGCGTCGGTCTCGAGCGGTGGACACGGCTTGAGCTTCACATTGCTGACTCGCGCGTTGAGCTTGCGGCCTCGCAAAAACGTCTCCAGTTCCCGCCTCGCGCTCGCTTCCGTTTCGCCAGGCAAGGTTCGGCGATCCACGCTAATCATGCATTGATCTGGAACGATGTTTGGCTGTGTGCCGCCGCGAATCGTACCCACATTTACCGTGCCATGGCCGAGCATCGGATGTTTCTTCCGGCGCAACTTGCGGCCGTAATCAACTTCGATTGCCTCGACCACGCGGACCATCGCATGGACCGCATTCTTGCCGAGTTGTGGCGTGGCGCCGTGGGCCGCCTTGCCACGCGTTTCGACCTCCAGCCAGACGCTGCCCTTGTGCGCGGTAGCAATGGCAAGCTGGGTGAATTCGCCAACAATGGCGAGATCCGCCTTCATCCGGCTCGCGGCCAGTGCGCGAGACCCGCCTTGGGCATTTTCTTCGTCCACGAGTCCGACAAAAATGATTTCGGTTTCCTGAGGACGATTCCGCGCGCGCGCCAGCTCACACACGGCTTCAAACATTGCCGCAACCGAACCCTTCGTGTCGCACGCGCCGCGACCGTAAAGACGGTCACCAACCTTGCGCGGCGTCAACTGGCCGGCATCCACGACATTCACGGTGTCGAGATGCGGAGCGAGCAGAATGCGTTGTCTGATTTTCCCAGTTGGCGTGAGCCGCGCGAGTAGATTGGGCCGGTGCGGGAAAACTTTCTGGAACTCGATGTCCAATCCCGCCTTTGCGCCAATGCTGGCAAGGAACTCAGCAACCCGCTTTTCGCCGGCATGCGGGTGGCGTTCCGGCAGGAACGCCGGATTCACGCTTGGCAGGGCAATCAGGTCGCAGAGAAGTTTGGCCGTGCGGGTCATGTTCAATTCAACTCTGCGGGGCCGGTCTCAGGCTGCAAAGTTGTGCGCGTTAGTGTGCGTGTGAGAAAATGCGGCGCAACTTGCTGAGCATCGCTTCCGAGTAACGTTCGCCGGGCGTGAGGACGCGCCCATGAATCTGGAGTTCGTCCACGGCGGCGAGCGTCATGCAGAAATCCACATCGTGCAACGGGCGCTCGCGACGCGCGCGGCGAATCCAGCGACGCATGTCGGTGATTTCCTCGATCTCAATTTTCTGACCCGGCTGGAAAGCGATACCCCATTCGTTTCTGACCGTGAAACCATCTTTCTCCTTTTTATTGTTAAACCAGGCATCTCCCAGCAACACACACACGGACCGGCCTTTGCTTTCGCCCAGCCGATACAGAACAATTCGCGCATCCGACTCGCAGAAATGTTCGTAGGCAATGCTCAAGGCATCGGGCGGCACTGGCGCAAACCGTGTTTGAAAGCCGATGTGAAATCCTCCTGGCACTTCGGGCTGCTTTTCGAAGCAGAGGTTTTCCTCAAAAATCCAGAGAAGCTCCGTGGAATGACCCTGCTCCGCGAGGAGCTTTTTCCAGGCAGCCAGCAGGACGTCTAAATTCGGTCGGGTTACAGCTTCGTTCATGTGTCGATTTTATGGATTATTCTTCCGAAACCAATCTACAAAAAGCGGGATGCCTTCCGCAATCTTCACTCGCGGGTGGTAACCCAGTTTTGCCTGGGCCTTTGATATGTCGGCAAAAGTAATCGGAACGTCGCCGGGTTGCGCCGGTTGACGGTCGATCATCGCGCTCCGGCCAAGGGCCTCTTCGAGCAATGCAATCAATTGACTCAAAGTGACCGTTTGAGACTCGCCGAGGTTAAAAATCTCGAAGCCGAATTCCTTTCGCGTGCAAGCCAATACGCCTTCGAGGATGTCCGCGATGAACGTGTAATCCCGGGCCGTGCTGCCATCGCCGAAGACAGGGATGGGTTTCCGCGCACTGATCAGTTGCGCGAATTTGTGGATCGCCAGGTCCGGACGCTGGCGCGGCCCATACACTGTGAAGAACCGAAGCATCACAACGTCGAAGCCATAGACGTGATGATAAACGTGCCCGAGCGCCTCGCACGCAAGCTTGCTGGCCGCGTACGGCGAGATGGCAGAAAAGATCGGGTCGCTCTCGCTGAACGGCACTTTCGCGTTCACTCCGTAAACCGACGACGAAGAGGCGATGGTGACTTTCTTTACGCCATGGTTTCGGGCGGCTTCGAGAAGGTTCACCGTGCCCTCGACGTTGACCCGCTGGTAGAGCGCCGGTTCGGCCAGGCTGGGGCGCACCCCGGCACGAGCGGCGAGGTGAATCACTTGATCGAGCTTTACACTGCTGAAGACTTCCTCCACCGCGGCGCGATCGGTCAGGTCGCCGTAAATGAACTCGAACGGCTTGGCCAGCGATTGGATGTCGCGCAAATTGCGACGCTTGATTTGCGGGTCGTAGAAATCATTTAAATCATCAAAGGCCCAAACGGAATGGCCCTCAACCAACAACCGTTCGCACACGTGCGATGCAATGAAGCCCGCGCCACCCGTTACCAGGAAATTCACGTCGGAACGCTAGCAAAACAGGAGTGACCAAGTCGAGTCAGCAGACGGGCGCCCGAAATTGAAGTTCAACCCACGTGTCGCAATGCCAGTCTCCAGCTCCAGAGCACGAGGAACACGAAAAGCAGAGCGGCCACAGCATTTACTGTGAAGCTGCGCGGGAGCATACGCAGCAGCAGTCCCGTCGCAATGCCTGAAACAAAGCCGCCAAAGTGCGCAATGACGTCGGTTTCGGGCGAAACTCCCAGCAGCACGAAGAGCATCAAACCAGCTGCCAGTCCCGCCAGAACCACTTTGCCGGCTCGCGGATGATGCATTCGGTTGAAGGATTGAACCGTGATGAGTCCAAGCGCGCCCATCACCACACCGGAGGCGCCGAGTCCGCGAAATGTATATCCGTGTGCGAGCCAGGACAACAGATTACCGCCAACTCCCGCGACAAGTGCGCCAAGCATCGCGAGGCCGGCGCCGTATCTCCCCATTGCCAGACCCAGGAACAGAAAGCCAAACCCCGCATTTGCGGCAAGGTGAGCCAGGTTCGCATGCAACAGTGTTCCGGTGACCAGCCGCCACCATTGGCCATCCGCCACGGCTGCCCCGTTGACGATGCCCGCCTCCTCAATGGCCGGCCGTTCGTTGCTCAGCCAATAAAACAGGACGGTCAGCAGCACCCACGCGATGGCCAGTCCATCAAACACCTGCTCAGTTCGCGGAATCGCTTTCTGCCACGGCCAACGGCGGCTTTCCAGGCGATACAATCGAATCGCCGCGAGTGCGCCGGCCTGGTCGGCTTCAGATACCAGCAGAGCCCAGCCGCGTTCCGGGGAATGATCAACGATGTGTTCAATTCCTTGACTGGCCAGCACGAGACTCCAATCCATCGCCTGCCGCTGCGACTGCGCGACGATGCGTTGGTTCAGGGGCGCGATGGGTGAATCCGGCGGCATGGCGGCTTAATTCATCTACACTTGAACAAATCTGTCCAGCCCCTCGTCCGGCACATTAAAGCAATTTGATGGCTGGAACTCATTTTGCTTAATTACGGTTCCGACGGCATAGTGTTGCAAGTTAAAGCCATGAAGCTGATTCAACCCAATTGCCGCGTGCAATTTGCAGCGGAAGACGTGGAATTTGTCGTCTCGGTGCTTGGAGCGCGAACCGGTGACTCCGATTGCCTCGTAAAACTCCTGGCTGACGAGGAATCGCGCGACGAAATCCTCGACGACCCGAAACTTCTGCACGCGTTGCTCGAACGCCGTGGCTGTCTGCAAGTCTCGTCCCACTTCTACTTTTACATTCTCGTCCGAAACGTCTTTCGGCGGTCCGACATTCAGGACCGTGCCGTGGCCGATTACGTCGCCGAAGTGCTGGCGGAATTTGCCCGCGCTGAGCAAATGCGGTGCGTCGTTCCGGGGCAGCCCAATGTGCTCGACTACTTTTTCGAAATGCTCGCCGCGCTGCAAACTGCCGACGACCGCACCAGTTTTCAAATCCGGCTTCATATCGGGAATCACTCGTTGTTTCTCTCGGGCGTCTTTCACGAACGCATCCGGTTTCGCGCGGAGAAAAGGGGCTTTCCGGACGTGCGATACTACGAGGCCATTGGGAGCTCGCAGTATCGCGCGGCCAGCGATCATCGCCTCGCGCAACGTTACGAACTCACGGACATTCTGGGCACTCTCTCCGAACGTTTCGATACCACCCGCCGGGCTTTGAATGAAATTTCGGACCGGTTATTTTCATTGGGCGACGGTGGCGAAAACCTGGATCGGCTGTTGATTGCCCGGACCGCTGAATAGGAGCGCGGACAGCCTTGTCCGCGTGTGGCAACTGAAACCGACCGGCCTGCGGACAAGGCTGTCCGCGCTCCTATTAACCCAGCAAGCCAAACTTCTCAATCGTCGCGCGCGATTTTGC
>DASUGI010000192.1:0-3305 GCA_036274115.1 Verrucomicrobiia bacterium | reverse complement strand
CTTTGCCGGGGTCCTTGAGCAGCGCGCGCACGCCACGGCCAACGAGGCTGCGGTTGAGCTTCAGCTTTTCCGTCTCCCAGGCGAGATTACGGTTAAACATTGCGATGATGGCGGCATCAGCAGGTCTGGCTTTCCGAATTTTCATCCGCGCGCAGCATAGCGTAAAGAGGCCCGAGCGCCAGTATCGCCGTCGTTACGACGAGGAGGCGGATGAAAGTGCAGTTATCCGTTTTCACATCGCGACTGCGCAGGAAATCGTGTTCGCGTGCGTGAAACCGTGCTTTACTCCTCATGTGGACGACGAGCCGATTCAGATGCCGATTGATGGCGTGCTCGACCTGCACACGTTCCGGCCGCGCGAGGTGAAGGATCTCGTGCTGGATTATCTCGCCGAGTGCAAGGCCCGCAGCATCCTGCGGGTTCGTATCATTCACGGCAAAGGCATCGGGCAGTTGCGTCAGACCGTTCATTCGATTCTGGAGAAGCATCCGGATGTGGCCGAATTTCACCTGGCCAGCGAACCCTTCGGCGGTTGGGGAGCTACCATCGTCCATTTGAAGTCTGAGCCCCGCCCCATTCCATGAGTTGAACGTCTCCAGGCGGTGGTTTAGAATTCCGCCCGATGCACCCAACCCGACTCAGCGTGAGGATTGCCGTCTTGCTGGCACTCACGCTTGGCCTCCACTCTGTCAACGCGCAATCGTACGTAAACTTCGAGGGAAAGCAGACGCGGCCCATCTGCCTTTCGCCCGACGGCACGCGGTTGTTTGCCGTGAACACACCCGATGCGCGACTCTCGGTTTTTGATGTGTCGCATCCGCTGAATCCTTTTCTGATTGCAGAGATTCCGGTCGGCATCGAACCCGTTTCCGTCAACGCCCTCAACAACGACGAGGTGTGGGTGGTCAACGAAGTTTCCGACAGCGTGAGTGTTGTTTCAGTGCCGAATCGCCTGGTCGTGGATACGCTTTATGTAAAGGACGAACCTGCGGATGTTGTCTTTGCGGACGGCAAGGCGTTTGTATCGGCTTCACGCAACAATCGGGTCTCGGTCTTCGATGTGACGAGCCGCGTCCTGTTGACGAACATAGCTCTGTTCGGTGAGAACCCGCGCTCGCTCGCCGTGAACACGAATGGCACGAAAGTTTTCGTTGCGTTCGCGCTCTCCGGTAATCGCACCACGATCATTCCTGCCTCCAGCAATGCGCCGCCCCAGATTACCAATGGAACACCGCCGATGAAACCCGGCCTGCCGCCACCGCCGCAGGTTGGATTGATAGTGGATGCCAGTGATCCTGCATGGACCAACAGTGTGGTGCGCTACCGCATGCCGGACAACGATGTGGCGGAGATCGACGTGGCGACGCTCAGCGTGAGCCGTTATTTCACGAACGTGGGTACGGTGAATTTCGCCGTCGCGGTGCAACCCAACAGTGGTCACCTTTACGTCGCCAACACGGATGCGCGAAATCTCACGCATTTCGAGCCCGCGTTGAATGGCTTCTTTGTCACCAATCGCATCTCACGCGTGGACATTACCAATGGCGTGCGCACGCATTTTGATCTGAACCCCGGCTATCATCCGACGAACTTCACCTTGCTGAACAGGACGAATGCCCTCGCGCAACCCACGGCGATTGCGTTCGGGCCCAGCGGTGGAAATTTTTATCTCGCCGCTTTTGGCAGTGACCGGGTTGCCCGGGTCAATGCGGTGAGCGGCAATGTGGTGTCACGCATCGAACTTTGCCCCACCGCGCCGGGCTCCGCGAGTGACCCGCGAAACAAGCGCGGTCCGCGGGGAATTGCCCTGAAACCAGGTGTTGCGCTTTATGTCCTGAACCGCATCTCCGGGACCATCTCCATCATCAATCCTTCGGCGGATACTTTGGTTCGCGAGATCCCAATCGGAAGTCATGACCCAACGCCTCCCGCGATTCGGCAAGGCCGCGGCTTTCTCTACGATGCCAAGCTCTCCGGCAACGGCACGGTGTCCTGCGCTTCCTGCCACATTGATGCCGAAATGGATATGCTCGCCTGGGATCTCGGCGATCCGCAGGGAAACCTGGAAACAACCCGGACGGTAATTCCGCAATTGGGTCTGACGAACAACAGTGTGTTTCATCCGATGAAAGGCCCGATGACAACGCAGACGTTGCGCGGATTGAGCACGCTCGAGCCGTTTCATTGGCGCGGTGATCGCACCAACTTCACGCACTTCAACGGCGCGTTTGCGAGTTTGCTCGGCGGCTCGGCCTTGAGCGTCGCCGACATGAACGCGTATCGCGATTTCATCAACACCATCCGTTTCGAGCCGAACCCGAATCAGAACCTGGACCGTACACTCCCCACTTCGTTCGCGGGGGCGAATCCACGGGCGGGCTTTACGAACTTCGTCTTCGACAACTACGTTGGCACTCCGCAGCTCGGCATTTCCTGCAATGCGTGTCACGCGCTGCCCACGGGTTCCGCGCGCTTCATCGTGGCGGCGGCGGCGCTACAGGAATCGCAGGACTTCAAAGTGCCGCACCTGCGGAATATCTATCAAAAGACCTCGTTCAATCGCGGCGTGAACGCCAGTAGCGTCGGCGGATTCGGATTCCTGCACGACGGGTCGTTTTCCTCCTTGTTTGAATTCCTGTCCGCTCCCGTGTTTCAGAACTTTGCAAACAACGCCACCATCAAGAGCAATCTCCAGGCATTCATGTTATGCTTCGACACCGGGATGGCGCCCGCTGTTGGCTACGCACGGACACTCGTTGCCAGTAACGTGAACACGGCCAGCATTTCAAACGACTGGTCGCTGCTGGAATCGCAAGCGAACGCGATCACGAACCTTCAGTTGATTGTGAAAGGGACGATTAACGGGCAACACCGCGGATTGCTCTACCAAACCGGCTTGAACAATTATCGGCTCGATTCCACCAACTCCGCGCCGTTGACCCGCGCTCAACTCGTGGATCTGATTCAGGAGGGAGATACCCTTACGATCATGGGCGTGCCCGTCGGGAGCGGACAGCGAATGGGCATCGACCGCGACCTGGACGGCATTTTGGATTTCGATGAACCTCGGCCACAACTCCAGATCGCTCGTGTGTCGAATCAAGCGGTGCTTAACTGGCCCTTGAGCGCGGTCGGTTACCGTCTTGAGCAGACGACGAATCTGGCCAACTCCCCGTGGAGCGACGATACGAATGCCGTGGAGATTGTGAACCAGTTCAACTTCGTCACTAACAATTCCAGTGATGCGACAAAGTTTTTCCGCCTCCGACGGCAATAGACTCGGTCACTCGAATTTGAAGTTTCGT
>DASUGI010000191.1:0-3027 GCA_036274115.1 Verrucomicrobiia bacterium | reverse complement strand
CGCCCCTGGTCATCGGATACTTCCTTGCGCCAATGTCGAGGAGCACGTTGGTGGCACCCGACGCCGCGAGCCTTGCGCGCACGCGACGTTCTGAGTTCACCTGCGGATATTGTCTTCCCGGCTGGTTGAGCGCGGACGGTTTGAAGTCTTCCACGGCCGGTGGATTGGATTGAGCCAGGACTGAGAACGGCGAGACAAGGACGAGGCTGAGCAGTATGGTGTTTTTCATGGGAGGCTTTTGGATAGGCACTTGGCAGCAAATAGCCTGGGCCAGCCTCCCGGCGGTGCCGGTGGCTGTTCCCCGCAAACGCGGTGGCGCTTGCAAAAGTTGGATGCCAAATGGTTCAGGTTCGGAGAAAAGCTACCTAAACTCCCTCGCCCGGGATATGCGACGAATGTCATATACCGAGCCCTGACCAGGTTTGATCGGGGTGGACCTGGAGCGAGGAGTTCGGCTTCATCGACCGGCGCGGCGCAGGGCTTGATCCAGCATTCGTTGGGCGCGCTCATCTTGTGGATTGAGCCGCAAGGTTTCACGGAACTCGTTGGCGGCTGCTTCGTATTGACCAGCTCGCGCCAAAGCGACGCCGTAATTCAAATGTGCTTCAGGCAAAGAGGGGATGAGGCGCACGGCGTGGCCAAACTCGGGGAGCGCCTCAGACTCGCGACCCACCCTCGTCAGCGCATTGGCCAGTTCAAAGTGGATTTCGCCGGAGTCCGGGTGAAGCTGAAGTGCCACCTGGAAATTAGTGACGGCTTCCGGATGGCGATTCTGTGCGGCCAGGAGCCGGCCAAAATTGTAGCGCGCCACCGCATTGTCCGGCTCCAACGCCACGGCTTGCTCGAACCAGGTCAGGGCTTCCCCGGCCTTGCCTTGCGCCACGAGGAGGTTGGCCAGGTTGATGCGCGCTTCCACATTATTGGTGCGCCATCGCAGTGCCTCGTGATATTCCGCCGTCGCGCCGGCGACGTTGCCTTCGCTCGCCAGCAACAAACCCAAACTCACGCGGGCTGCGATGAAAGCAGGTTGAAGCTGCAACGCCGCACCGAAGTCGCGTCGCGCCGCTTCGTTCGCGCCGACACTTGCGTGAAGAATGCCCGACTCCGTGAGCACCTTGACGGAATCCGGCTGAAGTCGAAGGGCCTTGGCGAGAAAATCCCTGGCTTGCTGTGTTTGACCGGCCATCCGAGCGAGCCGTCCTTGATTGGCCCATCCTTCGGACGAGCACGGCAACCGTCGGGACATTTCGCTCCACTGCTGCGCCGCGGCGGCGTTATCGCCGGAGGCTTCAAGCACGCGAGCGAAATTCGCGCGCAAGATCCAGTCATCCGGCGCGAGTTGAATCGCTGCTTGATAACCGGGAACAGCGTTCGATGGCGCTGCGGCCAGTGCGATCAGGGTCGTGGCCCAGAGTTCATCTCTTGCCCGGAAGTTGCTCTGCGCATTGAACGGAGGTTGTTGCATGCGAGCTCGCATTTCTTCGCCGACTCGCCGTTCGTCGAACGCGGTGTAGGCCAGACGGCGCGCAACGTCCGCTTCGGAGAGCCACGGCGCATCGCTCTTCCCACCCGGCCAGTGCTTTTCGATCTCATTCGCAAGGCGCAACGCCACTTGGTAATTGCCGGCGAAGTTCAAGTGAACGTGGTCGTAAAACAAATTCCCACCGGCATGCGGCCCGAGTTCTTCGTCAAGGTCAGCCAGTGAAATGCCGTTCGCCTTCGCGACTTCGCGAATGATGTTATTGTTGGTCGAATCGGCGCGAAAGCGGAGCGCATCCAGATCGCGAGCCCGTCGGAAGCCGGCAGCAGCGTCGGCGCTTTGATTCAACTCCATCTGGCAGCGGGCCAGCTGGTAAGCCAGTTCCGCAAAGGCGTCGTCAATCGCCGCGGCTTTCTGAAATTCGGCCACAGCTTCGGCGTGGCGACCGGCCGCTTGCGCTTGCAGCCCGGCAGAAAAGAGTCTTTGCCATTCCGCCACTTGCTCTGGTGGCAAGCCCGCGCGATGAACCGACGCGAGCGGGGCGAAATCGCGCAGGTTGCTCGACACGGTGGCCAACAGCACGGTGGCGCCGGACTTTTTTCCGAATTGCACGATGTCCTGTAGATTCGCGCCAAAGCTGGCGTAAACGCGCTTCAGCGCCGGGGCATCATGCGGCAATCTCCACTTAAGAAAAAACTCCAGTCCCTGCCACTCCTTGGGTTCGTCCTCGTTACTCGCGAGTTGCCCGAACAGTTGGCCGAGCCGCGTGGCTTTCAGCGCGAGAAGGGTGCGCACCAACGTGCGATTCGGAGCTTGCTGACCAAAGATCGTGCCGGCGCCAAACGGGCCAATGACTTCGTTGTTGCCGGCGTACACGACCCAAAAATCTCCGGCGCGTGGGGCGCAGTCGCGTGCAATCTCGCGGATGACGTGCGAGTTGATGGCGGTCATTGCCGCGTTGATCACCTCGATGCGCTGGCCCGGATGACGCGCCTGAAGGAGCCGCTCCAACTGGCGGGCGAAACCATAAGCCGGTTCGGGATCGCCCATGGCCGCGGATTCGCCAAAGACAAAAACGCGAACGGTGTTCGGCGGTTTTTCCGGCGACAGATAGAGCGGTCGTGGAGCGCGGGCAACCGCCGGAGGAAAGAAACGCCAGCCAAACCACGGATTGTCTTTGAGCATGGCGCGCCCACCGTCATTGGCCTTGAGGAAGAAACCCGTGGGATGGCCGTAACCACCCACGCGGAGTCCGAGTTCGAACAACCCCAAACCCAGCAAAGGAAGGAGGAGTGCCACAATGCGGAAACACCAACGCCGGCCCCGTGAGAGGGGGACAACTGCCGGACGTTCTCGGCGCTCAACTTTCGGAGTACGCGACTTCCGGAACTTGTCTCGCGAGCGGGGCACGGCCTTTTGTAAACCAACTACCCGCGAATGACGAGAAGCTAATCACCGGGGCGCGGCGTTTAGAGCCTGTGTGAAAAAGGGTCGAAATCATCGTCCTCCTCGTTCTCGTCGTCGTCCTCGTCCTCGAAATCCCCAAC
>DASUGI010000190.1:0-35269 GCA_036274115.1 Verrucomicrobiia bacterium | reverse complement strand
CTCCGTCGCCAGTGACATTTCCAAGGCGCTCGGGAAGTTTCAAAAGCACGAAGATTACTTCGAGAACGACGATTATGTCGTCTCGTCGGCGGTCGGGCATTTGCTCACGATTGTCCCGCCGGAGGGCGTTGAGGCCGCGCGTGGCAAGTGGACGTTCAAGTGCCTCCCGGTCATCCCGCCACACTTTGATCTCCAACCTATTGAGAAAAGCGAAAAACGGCTCAAGACGCTGGCGAAGCTCATCAAGCGCAAGGACGTCGACAAGCTCATCAATGCTTGCGACGCCGGGCGCGAAGGCGAATTGATTTTCCGGAACATCGTTCGTTACACGAAAGCCAAGCAACCCATTCAGCGGCTCTGGTTGCAGTCCATGACGCCCGCGGCGATTCGCGAAGGCTTTGCGCAGTTGCGCGATGATGCGTCCATGCAGCCGTTGTCCGATGCGGCCACCAGTCGCAGTGAGGCCGATTGGCTGGTGGGCATCAACGGCACGCGGGCGATGACCGCGTTCAACTCGAAGCTGGGTGGGTTCTTCAAAACCACCGTGGGTCGCGTGCAAACCCCGACGTTGGCGATCCTGGTCGAACGCGAGGGGAAAATTCGGAAGTTCGTGCCGCGCGACTATTGGGAGGTCATCGGAACGTTTGATGCCGCCGCGGGGCAATATACGGGGCGCTGGTTTGATGAAAAGTTTGCGAAACCCGACAAGGACGGGGACGAGCAACTCAAACCCGAGCGCATTTGGGATCAGCAGAAGGCCGAATCCATTCGCGAGAAATGTCTCGGCAAGCCGGGCATTGTCACCGAAGAAAGCAAGCCGAGCACGTCGCTATCGCCGTTGCTGTATGATTTGACGAGCCTGCAGCGGGATGCCAACTCGCGCTTTGGTTTCAGTGCGAAGAACACCCTGGCAGTGGCGCAGGCGCTTTACGAAAAGCACAAGGTGCTGACGTATCCGAGAACGGATTCACGCGCGTTGCCAGAGGACTACATCGGCACGGTGAAGACGACGTTGCAGACGTTGGCGGGACATGGGCCGACCAGCGGGACGACGTTCGTGACCCGCTACGCGACGTTTGCGGAAACAATCCTGACCAGCGATTGGGTGCGGCCCAACAAACGGATTTTCAACAACGCAAAAGTGTCGGACCACTTTGCGATCATCCCGACGACCCAAGCGCCCAAAGGCTTGAGCGAGCCGGAGCAAAAGCTTTACGACCTCGTTACGAAGCGGTTTCTCGCCATCTTCTATCCGGCGGCGGAATTTCTGGAGACCACACGCATCACGCGCGTTGAAGGCGAGCCGTTCAAGAGCGCGGGCAAGGTGTTGGTGCAACCGGGTTGGCTCACGGTTTACGGCAAGGAAGCGCAGGGCGAGGATGACAATCCCAATCTCGCACCGGTGAAGCCAAACGAAACCGTGAAGACCAGCGCGGTGGAGGTGAAACAAAATGTCACCAAGCCGCCACCACGTTATTCGGAAGCCACGCTGCTGTCGGCGATGGAAGGCGCGGGCAAATTGGTGGACGATGAGGAACTGCGTGCCGCGATGAGCGAGAAAGGACTGGGCACTCCGGCCACGCGCGCGGCCATCATCGAAGGTTTGATTTACGAGGGCTACGTCCAGCGCAACGGGCGCGAATTGCAGGCGACCGCGAAGGCGTTTTCGTTGATGGAACTGCTGAATGGCCTCGGCATTCCGGAGTTGACCAAGCCGGAGTTGACCGGCGACTGGGAATTTCAGTTGCGCCAGATCCAGCGCAAGCAACTCAGCCGGTCGCAGTTCATGACCGGCATCGAGGAGATGACGCGGCGGATTGTGGATCGGGCGAAGTCCTTCGAGCAGGACACGATTCCGGGCGACTTTGGCAAGTTGAACGTGCCTTGTCCCAAGTGCGGCGGCGAGATTCACGAGAAGTATAAGCATTACCAGTGCATTAAGTGCGATTTTCAGGTCTGGAAAACTCTCTGCGGCCGGATGTTTGAGCCCGAGGAAGTCGAGAAGCTCATTACAGAGAAGCAGGTTGGGCCATTGCAGGGCTTCATGAGCAAGAAGGGTTTTCCGTTTGCGGCGCTCCTGAAAATGTCGCCGGAACACAAGGTGGAATTTGATTTCGGCAACGACCAGAACAAGGAAGGCGAAGCGGCGGCCCCGATGGATTTCACGGGGAAAGAGCCGTTGGGCAAATGTCCCGCGTGTGGTGGGCGAGTGTTCGACGGCGGAATGAATTACGTCTGCGAGAATCAGGCGGGCGCGGCCAGGTCCTGCAAGTTCCGCACGGGCAAGATCATTTTGCAGCAGGAGATTTCACCCGAGCAGGTGAAGAAGCTGTTGGCCGAGGGGAAGACGGATTTGCTCAAGGGATTTGTGTCGAAGAAGACCAATCGCAAGTTCGAGGCGTATCTGGTGTTGAAGGGGGGAGAGACCGCGTTCGAGTTTGCGCCACGGGAAAAGAAATCCAAAGCTGCGACCAAAGAGCCGCCGCCCAAGGTTGATTTCACGGGCAAAGCGGTGGTCGGAAAATGTCCGAAGTGCGGCGGCAATGTGTTTGATACGGAAGCGGGCTATCTCTGCGAGAAGTCACAGATGGAGAAAAAACGCTGCACGTTCAAGATCAGCCGCGAGATTTTGCAGCAACCCATTGACGCGACCCAAGCGCAGAAACTTTTGGCGACGCACAAGAGTGATTTGCTCGACAAATTCATTTCCAAGGCCGGCAAACCCTTTCCGGCATTTCTCGTGATGGACGATAAGGGCAAGGTGACCTTTGAATTCCCACCCAGGGAAGGGGAGTAATGACGCGCTTTGATGATTGCGGACAACTGTTCATCATCGTGAGAAAGTGAGTCGTTGATGGCGCTGGCGAGCGAAGAATTCGACGGCTTTGACGTGGAGGCGGCCCAGCGCTTTCTGCGGTCGTTCGACAAGGCTGCGCGGAACAAAGGCGAGAACTACCATCGCCGTGGCGCAGTGATGGAGGTGGACTGCGAAGAATCGGGCGTGGCATACGGCGCGACCGTGCAGGGCAGTGAGCTCTACCGCGTGTTGCTCGATTATGAAGCGGGTTGGAGTGGCGACTGCAGTTGCCCGGTTGGCTTCGGGTGTAAACACATTTACGCCGCGATGAAGCAACTGCTGGCCGAATATTCCGCCGCGAAGGTGGTCAACCTCAGCGGCGCGGCGCGTCAGCCCTTTCAAATCCCGCGGGTAATTGTGCCGCCCGTGCCGGGACCGAAGCAGGCCACGTTCGCCGACCTCGTCACCCGCAAGCTCGCGCGCAAACTTGAATACGAGGAACTCAAATATCTCAAGAACATCAACCGGCTCTACCACATCGCAACGAATGGCGGGTTGCGTTATCAGCACGAACTCACGGGCCTGGGATTGACGCCGGGTCACAACTACTGGAATCAACTGGAGCTGTTTCCCAGCCGCCCGCGTTCGGAGCAGGAGTTCTGGAATTATCTCGCGCTGTATCTCACGGAAAAATTGCAACAGCCGATTCCTCCGTTTCTCGAACCCGTGACCGACCTGACGGAAGTGCGGCAGCGAATGCGACGGCATCAGCGCGGACGCGACATCGCGATGTGGCAGCAGCGATTGGGCGCCTACGGTCAGCTCGGTTATGGCGCGGCCAGTGTCGAACCATCGGCCGCCGCCGTGCCAGTGGAACTGCGGCTGCGCTTTACCCGGAACGAGGTGGTGTTTGAGTGGCGCTCGGGAGACGCGGAATGGAAGGGGATCAAACCGCGGAAGGTGCGGGAGTTTGACTCGCAATACGCGTCGAGCCTCTCGCCCGAAGCCGCGTTGCTCTGGCTGCCGTACTGGCAGCGCACCCAGACAACTTATTCGCCGAGTCTGGACTATACCGACCAATGGACCGAGCAGCAGCTTAGTCGCTGGCTGCGCCTGCCGCTGCTGCGCCCGCTGCTGGTGAACGAACAAGGCGAACCGCTCGTTTTTCACGATTCGCCCGTGCGCTGGAACGTCACGCAACCCGAGGACGACGACGGCGATTACACTTTTTCGCTCGTGCAAGCCAACGGTGAACCACTGCCGGACGTGTGGCTCGTCACCAATTCGCGCCCCGCCTATTACCTCACCTCCCTCGGCGTGTTCACCGGGCCGCCGCCTGATTTATTGGTGACCTCACTGAACAACACGACACTGATTCCGGCAAAGGCGTTCGAGTCTGCCGGCGGATTGCGTTTGCTGGAGCGATTGCACGTCGAGCCGCCGCCGCGGCTGGCGGCGCGCTTGCGTACGGTCAAACTTCATCCCGGCGTGCGCGCTGAAGTCAAAGTCCCGTGGGCGGGCACGGACACCGAGTATTGCTACGTGGACGTCTATGGCGCGTCCGACGATGGCGAGTGGGTGGAGTACTGGATGGTCAACGACTGGGCGGATAAAACCAATGCTTTTTCGCGAGCGAAGGACCGGGAATTTCTCCGCCTCGACCGCTCGGCCTTGAGCGCCTTGATCCCTCCGCTGGATGCCGCGGGATTCAAGTGGGACTACCAGATGCAACGCTGGCAGTTGCGTCTGACAAAAAAGTTCGCGGAAACCTTCGTCACGTTTCTCAAAGCGTTGCCGCCGGAGACGCGCATCGATCTCAAAGGCGAACTGGCGTCGTTCCAAAACGCCGAGGTTGCCGGCAAGATCCGCCTCGAAGCCAGCGAGACCGAGATGGATTGGTTTGATCTCCGCGTAATCGTGGATGTGTCCGATACGTCGCTGACGAAGGAGGAGATCAAGTTGTTGCTGGATGCCAAAGGCAACTGGGTGCGGCTCGGCAAAAAGGGCTGGCGCAAACTCGAGTTCGCTTTGAGCGAGGAGGAAGACCGCGAACTCGCGCGTCTGGGTCTCACACCGCACGAACTCACCAGCGAACCGCAGCGCTTGCATGCGTTCCAACTGGCCGACAGGGCGGCGCGGAAATTTCTCCCGGACGAAACCTGTGATCGCATCGAGCGCCGTGCCTCCGAACTCCAGGCGCGCATCACGCCGGAAATACCCGGCGCCATCCAGGCGGAGATGCGCGCGTATCAACGCGATGGCTTCCACTTTCTCTGCTATCTCAGCGCGAACCGATTTGGCGGAATTCTCGCCGACGACATGGGCCTGGGCAAAACGCTGCAAACGCTCGCGTGGCTGGCGTGGCTGCGGGGGACGGAGCGCGGCGTTGGCGCCGCTTCAACCCCCGTTGATTCAAGCACGGGAGAACTATCGTGGGATTCAGCCGCCGCCGAGGCGAAGCGGCCTGAAGGCCGCGCTCCCTCTTTGGTCGTCTGCCCAAAATCGGTGGCGGACAACTGGCGCGCCGAGGCGGGAAAGTTTTTCCCGCAACTCAAAGTTCGCGTCTGGTCGGCAAGCGAGTTGAAGTCCTTTGCCGGCATGTTGGCGTCCGCGGATTTGCATGTGCTGAACTACAGCCAGCTTCGCCTCGTGAGTGAGGACCTTATACGCGAACGTTTCCATGCCGTGATTCTCGACGAAGGCCAATACATCAAGAACCCGTCTTCGCTTACCGCACAAATCGCCCGGCAATTGCGCGCGGAGCACCGGCTCATTCTCAGCGGCACACCGATCGAAAATCGCCTGATGGATTTGTGGAGTCTGATGAGCTTCGCCATGCCCGGCGCGCTGGGCACGCGCGCGGAGTTTCAGCGACTTTATGACGGAAAGAACGATCCGTTTGCGCGGCAACGGTTGTCCGCTCGCGTGCGGCCCTTTCTCATCCGGCGCACCAAGGCGCAGGTGGCGCGTGATTTGCCGGATCGCGTGGAGGAGGATTTGTTCTGCGAACTTGAAGGCGAACAAAAGACGCTCTACCGCGCCGAACTCAAGCGTGCCCAGGCCATGTTGCTTGGCGTTAAAACCGCAGCGGCGTTAAACAAACAACGCTTTAATTTTCTCACCTCGCTGTTGCGATTGCGCCAGATTTGCTGCCATCCCAAACTCGTCAAACCCACGTCCCGGGCGGCCAGCGCCAAGGTTGAGGCGTTGATCGAAACGCTGGAACCGCTGATCGAGGAAGGGCAGAAGGTGCTGGTGTTTTCGCAGTTCGTCGAGCTGCTGGATATTTTGCGCCGCGAAATGGAGCCGCGTGGCTGGCGGCATTGGTATCTGGCCGGCGACACCGAAGATCGCGGCGCGCTGGTGAAGGAGTTTCAAGCGGCGGAAGGTGCGGGCGTGTTTTTGATTTCGCTCAAGGCCGGCGGGTTCGGCCTGAACCTGACGGCGTCGAGCTACGTGGTGTTGTTCGATCCGTGGTGGAATCCGGCGGTGGAAAACCAGGCCATCGACCGTACGCACCGCATCGGCCAGACGAACAAGGTCATCGCCTACCGTCTGCTCATCAAGGACAGCATCGAGGAAAAAATTCGCGCGCTGCAAAAGGTGAAGAAGTCGCTCGCCGAGGATGTGCTGGGCGAGGAAAGGTTTTCGCAAAGCCTGTCGCTGGACGATCTGCGTTTTCTGCTGGCGGGCTAAAATGGAATTGGCTCGCTTGCGGGCGGTTTTATAGCCTCCCGTCATGCGTTTCCGGGCGACTCGCAATATCCATCTGTGAAGGAAGACCCTCAGCCACCGGCAGCGACCAATGATGCGTGGATCAAAAAGTTTCTCGCGCATCTGGCCACGGACCGCGGGGCGTCGGTTTACACCCAACGCAATTACCAGCAGGCACTGACGGAGTTTTATTTCTGGTACAAGAACGAACGCCAATCGGCGCCAGCGTGGGACAAATTGCTGCGGGATGATTTTCGGAGTTACCTGCGATTTCTGGGCCGCCAGAATCTCAGTCGCGCGGCGATTGCTTTGCGGTTCTCGGGATTGCGAACGTTCTATCGGTTTCTGATTCGGCAGGGCGGCGCGACGTCTTCGCCCATTAAGAATCTTTCTTTGCCCAAGCAAGGACGGCGCTTGCCACAGTTTCTGACGAAGGAGCAGATGGTCGCTTTGTTGGAGGCGCCATTGAAGACACTTGAGGTTCAGAAAAACAAATCTGCAGGAAGGCCGATATCGGCGGCGGCGTGTTATCGCGATGTAGCAGTATTGGAGACAATTTATTCGTGCGGGTTGCGAATCAGTGAACTTTGTGGTCTTCGAGTGACGGACATTGACTGGAGTGAACGACTGGTTCGCGTGCGCGGCAAAGGAAAAAAGGAAAGGCTCGTGCCTATTAGCGAGACAGCGCTGCGGGCGGTGGAGACATATTGGACCTTCTTACCAGCCAGACCTTCAGGTGAAATGGCGGTGTTTTTGTCCGAGACGAAAAGCCGTTCCCCAGTGAGTTCGCTCATGCTCGCGCGGCGATTGAAAAAATATCTGGTGCTCGCCGGACTTGATCCTTCGCTAACGCCGCACAAGCTGCGACACAGCTACGCGACGCATCTTTTGGACGCGGGAGCGGACCTTCGCAGCGTGCAGGAACTGTTGGGCCACGCGCATCTCGCGACGACACAGGTTTACACGCACGTGAGCACGGAGCGGTTGAAGCGAGCTTACGAGAAGGCGCATCCCCGCGCTTAATGCAAATTTTGCTGCGTCTGCTGGCATCATCCCTGCGAATCCGCCGCCGACTGTAGTTGATTCTCTTTAAGCAGGAGTTAATTGCAGTTGCCTCGACAAGAGATACGAACCGGAGTCCATCAGGATCTCCCGGTGCATTATCTCTGACGGACGTTTTCGGCGGGGCCAAACAATACTTGGGAGAGAATTGTTATGCCGTGCCTGTCAGAGGTCCGTAGCCGTACTTTTGTCGCGTCGCGTCAGCGCCTTCAGCGAGTCACCTTAAGCAACACCATTCATTTGCTGCTGCTGGTTGCGATGCTATCGCCTCTGGCGGCGCCTGCTGCGGTTACCAACTACATTTGGACGGGAGCCGCGAATCCGGGTACGGGCAACGCGCGATGGAATCGAGCCGCCAATTGGACCAACAACATTGTGCCGGCCATCGGCACGGGAGGGCTGACGAACACCGATATCACCCTGGCGGGTTCGCTCAAGCTGACGCCGGTGCTGGAAAACAACTATTTCATTCGCTCGCTGATCTTTGATCCGACTGCCGGTGCGTTTACTTTGGGCGCTCAAACCGGGAGTGAAATGCTGGCTGTCGGCGCGGGTGGCATTGTCAATCAAAGCACCAACACGCAGACCATTTTGACGAGCTTGAGCTTGAGCAACTCACAAACGTGGGACGCGCAAGCCGGCGACCTCAACATCTCCAGCACCCTAAATCTGGGAGCAAACATCATTACGGTCGTCGGAGCGAATGATGTGACTTTGGCGGGTTTGATTCAGGGTAGCGGTCAAATTGTAATGCAGGGCACGGGAGAGTTGATTCTGGGCGGGACGACGGCCAATACCTATTCGGGCGGAACGATGCTGAACAACGGTGCGCTGACGCTCACCAAAGCCAACGCCTTGGGCAGTGGTCCGCTGACGATCACCTCAGGCACGTTGAGTCTCGGCAGTTTCAACCAGACCGTTGGCCTGTTCTCGATGAGCGGCGGAACGGTCAACGGCTCCGGGAACTTGACCGCGTCGGGTTATCAGGTGCAGGGCGGCACCATCAACGCTCAGATCGCTGGCAGTGGCTCGCTGGTGAAATCCGGGGCGGGAACGACGACGTTGACGGCCGCAAACACGTATTCGGGAGGAACAATCATCAATGACGGTACTTTGGCGGTGAACAATCTCACCGGCAGCGGTACGGGGCCGGGCTTCGTTTTGATCAATCCCGGCGGCATGTTGATCGGTCGCGGCAATGTTCTCGGCGTGGTTACCAACGGACCGGGCGGGACGATTTCTGCCGGCGCGGACATCGGACAGCTCAATACCGGGCCCCAATTCTGGATGGGTGGCTCGACGTTCCGTTGGGAAATTGAAGACGCCAGTTCGACGGCAGGAGTCGGCTGGGATCTGCTGAATGTCTCCGGTGCGCTCAATGTCGTGGGCACGGCTGGAAACAAAATCACCTTTGATGTGGCGTCCTTTACCCTGGGCGGGAGCGCTGGCGACGCGGCGAACTTCGATCCGTACCAGAACTATTTGTGGAAGATGGTGCAAACCTCTGGTGGCATCATCTTCCAGCCCGGCGAGAATGAAACCACGGTGTTTGACTTGATGACCGGGGGATTCGCGAACGCGCTTGAGGGCGGAACGTTCAGTTTTTCAATTGGCAATGGCGGACAGGATTTATACCTGGTTTACACGGCAGTACCTGAACCCGACGTGATCTCGCTAATCGGATTGGCCGCGTGCGCCTACATTTATGGTCGCCGCTTTAAACGAAACTGGGGCGGACAAAGCTAACCTCGCTTGTCGATCATCCCTCAAGGATTGCGACGGCGGCCACATAATTCTCAGTGTGCGTGAGGCTGATAAGCAGCTGCTTCGCGCCGCGTGCCTGGAATAGTTTCTGTCCACCTCCGTGCAATACCACGAACGGCTCGCCGGAGTTCTTTCGGCAGATTTCCATGTCATGCCAGCCGAGCTGCGCGCCAATGCCAGTGCCAAAGGCCTTTGATATCGCTTCCTTCGCCGCAAAGCGCACGGCCACGTACTGAGCAGGGTTGCGATAGCTGCGGCAATAGCTGATCTCGCCGGGATGAAGAATGCGTTGCAGGAAATGATCCCCGAACCGGTCCAGGGACGCCTTCACGCGCGCGACTTCCGAGATATCCATGCCGAGGCCGAGAATCATACCGGAGGGATTGTGCGCAAGCGGACTTGACGGGCAAGCAAACTCGGATTAGCCCTGCGACCTGAAACGATGAATTGGCTCGCGCATCTCTTGTTATCGGAGCAATCAGCGACATTCCGGATTGGCAACCTGGTGCCGGATTTGATGATGCGGACGGAGCTGGAGCAAGTTCCGGAGGCTTTCAGAGATGGGATCGAATGTCATCGTTACATTGACGCATTCACCGATGCTCATCCGGTGGTGCGCCGCAGCATGGGACGCCTGGCGTCGCCGCATCGGCGCTTTGCTCCGATCCTGATGGATATCTTTTATGATCACTTTCTTTCCGTCAACTGGACCAGGCATTGTCCGCAACCGCTGCACGAGTTTTTGCACGAAGTTTACGATTCATTTGACGGACCGGGTGCGCAATTGCCGGCCACCACCCAGAGCATTTTACAACGGATGCGGCAGGAGAACTGGCTGGGTTCGTATGGAGACGTGGCCGGTGTGCAAATCACTCTTGAACGGGTTGCGCGGCGGTTGCGTCGTTCCGTCCCGCTGGGAGAGGCGGTGACGGAGTTGCAGAGGAATTACGACGCACTCGGAGCTGATTTTAAGGAATTCTTTCCGGAACTGCGCTCACAGGTCGAAGCGCGGTTCGTCAGCTCGAATAATTTTTCAGCAAAGCCAGCATGTCTTTGACTGCTTGAGGCAGGCCCGTGGTGATGGCGCGACTGATGATGCTGTGGCCGATGTTCAGTTCGACGAGATGTGGCACGCGATGGAGCGCGGGAAGGTTGACATAGTTCAAGCCATGGCCGGCGTTCACACGTAATTCCAACTCATGCGCTTGCCTGGCTCCGTCGATCAGCCGCTGCAGTTCAGTTTCTCGTTTTTCTTTTTCATCGAAGTGTTCGGCAAACTGTCCGGTGTGCAGTTCGATAAACTGACTGCCCGTGCGTGCCGCGACGTCGATTTGTTGCGGGTCCGGCGCGATGAACAGGCTGACTTCAATTCCGGCATCGTTCAGCTTCTTGCGCGTCTCGGCGAGCGCTTTTTCATTGGCAACGACATCGAGTCCGCCTTCAGTGGTCACTTCTTGCCGGCGTTCCGGCACGAGACAGACAATGTCGGGTTTGAGCTTGAGCGCGATCGAGACGATTTCAGGGGCGTTGGCCATCTCCAGGTTGAGCCGTGTCTTGATCGATTCACGCAAGCGCCGGACATCGCGATCCTGGATATGCCGGCGGTCCTCGCGAAGGTGCGCCGTGATGCCATGGGCGCCCGCAGTTTCACAAAGCAGCGCGGCTTCCACGGGGCAGGGTTCGCCGGGTTCGCGACCGCGGTAACGGGCTTCGCGCAAGGTGGCGACGTGATCAATGTTAACGCCGAGCTTTAGCACAAGGCGGAGTGTGGGATACGTTGAGGGGGAATCAATCACGAAATAGCCCTCCGTTTCGTGCGTGTCATGGCGGGGATTTCATGTTTAGCTCCGCGCGTGAAGATTTTGTTTATCGGTGACATCGTGGGCCAGCCCGGTCGCCTTGCCGTGAGGACGTTAGTGCCCAAATTGCGCGAGCAGCATGGATTGGATTTCGTGGTTGCCAATGGCGAGAACTCGGCGGGCGGCAATGGGATCACGATCCGGACCGCGGAAGAGATCTTCAACGCCGGTGTGGATGTCATCACGAGCGGTGATCATCTTTGGGATCAAAAGGAGGTAATGGAATTGCTGGCAATTGAGAAGCGATTCGTGCGGCCAATCAACTATCCCGCCGGAACGCCGGGGCAGGGCAGCGGTATATTCGAGATGAGAGGGCCGAAGTCCGATGTCCGAATTGGTGTGCTGAATGCCCAGGGACGGACGTTTATGCCGGCCCTGGAAAACCCGTTCCTGCTGGTGCCTCCTGAGGTGGAACGATTGCGACAGCAGACCAGTATTATCTTCGTGGATTTTCATGCGGAAGCGACCTCGGAAAAAATCGCGTTTGCTCGCATGCTGGATGGAAAGGTGAGTGCGGTCGTCGGCACGCATACGCACGTCCAAACTGCCGACGAACAGATCTTTCCCGGTGGGACCGCGTACCTGAGTGATGCCGGTTTTACCGGGCCGCACGAAAGCGTGCTGGGCCGCGAGGTTGGGCCGGTGATCAAGCGATTTGTTACCAACATGCCGCAGCGCTTCGAAGTCGCGACCGGACGTGTCATGCTGCATGGCGCTGTGGTTGAGGTTGAAGAGACGACGGGTAAAGCGCGAAGCATCTGGCGGGTTTCGGAAAAATTGGGATGAACGTCGCCTCCGGGTCGCCCTTGCTATTTTTCAGGACAAGGGTTGTCTTGCGCTTGCCGAAAAAGGAATCAGGAGCGCCCGTCAGTCCGCACTTCAACCGCGTGAGATCCCCGGGGCAGTTTCCAAGGTGATTGTTTGAGATGCATCGGAGGGCGACGGTCTCCGTGTTGAGATTTGAAGCAGTGACGTGTCATTTTTGGAATTAGGCGCGGTTGGCAGTGATTTTGCATAACCGTGCACTGATGTGCTATAAAGGAGTGTTCGTCGGGGTGAGATGCAGGGCTTTGCTTGCCGTGGCTTTGAGCTGCCTCACATTTCTAACGCAAATGTCTTCGTTTGCCGCCGGAAGTGTCACCCTCGCGTGGGATGCGAGCCCCGACGCGAGCGCGGTGGGTTATCGAATCTATTACGGCCCGGCCAGCGGCGTTTATACCAACTCGGCGACGGTGGGCAATGTCACGAGCGCGACTCTCACGGGCCTGGTCGATGGTGCAACGTATTTCTTTGCGGCTACCGCCTATAATTCCACGGGCGATGAGAGTCTCTTCTCGAACGAAGCGAACTACACCGTGCCGGCTATCTCAACGAATCAAAGGCCGACGCTCGACGCGATTGCAAACGTCACGATCAGCGAGGATGCGGGTGTGCAAACCGTGAATCTGAGTGGCATCTCCTCCGGCTCAGTGAATGAAAATCAAACGTTGACGGTCACCGCGGTATCGAGCAATCCCAATTTGATTGCGAACCCAACCGTCAGTTACATCAGTCCGGAAACCACCGGCGCGCTACTCTTCACGCCCGCCGCGAATGCCAATGGGTCAGCCCAGATCACTGTAACCGTCAATGATGGTCAAAGTGCCAACAATACCATCGTGAGGACGTTTACGGTGACCGTCACGGCGGTCAATGATGTGCCCACCCTGGCGGGGCTGAACTCAATTACGATCAATGAAGATGCCGGAGCGCAGTCCGTCAGCTTGAGTGGGATTTCGTCCGGTGCGCCGAATGAAACCCAGACGTTGTCGGTTACCGCGACTTCGAGCAATCCGGCGCTGATTCCCAACCCGACCGTCAACTACAACAGCCCGAATGCGTCAGGCAGCTTGAGTGTTACGCCTTTGGCCAACGCTAATGGTTCGGCCACGATCACGGTTACCGTCAACGATGGTCAGGCGGCCAATAACACGGTCACCCGGACGTTCACCGTCACGGTCAATCCGGTCAACGATGCACCGACGCTGAACGCATTAAATAACCTGACACTCTCGGAAAACGCTGGGTTGCAAACCGTGAACTTGAATGGCATCGGCACGGGCGCACCAAATGAATCACAGACGCTGACGATCACGGCCACGTCGTCGAATCCAGGTCTGATTCCGAATCCGACCGTGAACTACACCAGCCCGAACACCTCAGGCAGCTTGAGCTTTACTCCGGTGGCGAACGCTGATGGTTCCGCGACAATTACCGTGACGGTCAACGATGGCCAGGCGGCCAACAACACGATTACGCGCACGTTCAGCGTGAATGTGAATGCGGTAAACAACCCGCCCACCCTGGCGGCAATCAACGCCGTGACGATCGACGAAGATGCGGGCGCTCAGACAGTAAATCTTACCGGCATTGGTACGGGTGCACCGGATGAGAACCAGACGCTGACGATCACAGCGGTTTCCAGCAATCCCGGTTTAGTTCCAGATCCAACGGTCAGCTACACGAGCCCGAATTCCACAGGGATCCTCGGTTTCGCTCCGGTGGCCAATGGAAACGGCTCGGCCACGATCACCGTGACAGTCAATGATGGGCAATCCGCCAACAATACGACGAGTCAGGTGTTTACGGTGAGTGTCAACCCGGTGAACGATGCGCCCACGCTCAATGCCCTCAACAATCTGAACCTGGCGGAGAATGCCGGGCCGCAGACGGTAAACCTCTCGGGAATCGGGCCGGGGGCGGCCAATGAAGCGCAAACGCTGACCGTCACCGCGACCTCATCGGATCCCAGTTTGATTCCCAATCCCTCCGTCAACTACACGAGTCCAAATGCGACAGGCAGCTTGAGCTTTACACCTGTTCCGGGAGCCAACGGCAGTGCCACCGTCACCGTTACTGTGAACGACGGCCAGTCCGCCAACAACACGGTCAGCCGCAGCTTTACGGTAGTGGTAAGCGAAGTGAACAATCCTCCGACCCTCGACGCGCTCAGCAATGTGACGATTGCGGAAGACGCCGGTCAGCAAACCGTGAGTCTCAGCGGTATCAGTGCCGGCGCGACCAACGAGAATCAGACGCTGACGGTTACCGCTACTTCGAGCAACCCGGGTTTGATTCCGAACCCCACCGCGAATTACATCAGTCCCAGTTCCACGGGCAGTCTCAATTTCACTCCGGCAGCGAATTCCAACGGCACGGCCACGATCACGGTCACGGTCAATGACGGCCAGGCGATTAACAACACGATCGTGCGGACCTTCACGGTTAACGTGAATTCGGTGAACGACGCGCCCACGCTGGCGACAATTAACAATGTTACGATCAACGAGGATTCCGGCGTGCAGACTGTCGCGCTGGGCGGAATCAGTTCCGGTGCTCCGAATGAATCCCAAACGCTCTCAATCACCGCAACGTCGAGCAACCCCGGTTTGATTCCCAATCCCACGGTCAGCTATAGCAGCCCGAGTGCGTCCGGCAGTTTGAGCTTCACTCCCGCGGCTGACGCCAGTGGTTCGGCGACGATTACGGTCACGGTCAACGACGGTCAGGCGGCCAACAACACCGCGGTGCAGGTTTTCACGGTGACGGTGAATTCCGTGAACGATGCTCCAACGTTGAGTACGATTGCCAATCTCAGTATTCCCGAGAACGCCGGACTGCAGACGGTGAGTTTGACGGGCATCGGGACTGGCGCGGCGAACGAAGCAGACACCCTGACGATTACAGCAACTTCCAGCAATCCGAGCCTCGTGCCGCATGTGAACGTGAATTACGCCAGTCCGAATGCGACGGGCAGTTTGACGTTTACGCCAGCCGCCGGTATAAGTGGCAGCGCGACGATTACCGTTACGGTCAACGACGGCCAGGCCGCAAACAGCACGGTGGTGCGAACCTTCAGCGTAAATGTCAATGTGGCCAATACGCCGCCGACGCTGGCCGCCATCAACAATGTGACGGTGAATGAAGATGCCGGTGTGCAGACCGTAAATCTCTCCGGTATCAGTTCCGGTTCAGCCAACGAAAACCAGACCCTCACCGTTACCGCAGCATCATCGAATCCAGGTCTGATTCCGAATCCAACCGTCAATTACACGAGCCCGAGCGCAACCGGAAGTTTGAGCTTCACGCCGGCGGCGGGGTCGAACGGCACGGCCACGATCACGGTAACCGTCAACGATGGTCACAGCGTCAGCAATACTGTGACCCGGGCATTTACCGTAACAGTCAATGCGGTCAACGATCCACCCACGCTGAACCCGATTGGTAATGTCACTGTCAACGAAGATTCAGGCACCCAGACGCTGAGCCTGGCGGGGATCAGCTCTGGCGCCGCAAACGAAAATCAAACACTGACGGTGTCGGCCATTTCAAGTAACCCGGGATTGATTCCCAATCCGACAGTCAGTTACACGAGCCCGAATGCGACCGGCACTTTGAGTTTTACACCCGCAGCCAACGCCAATGGCACCGCCACGATTACGGTGACCGTTTCAGACGGTCAGGCGGCCAGCAGCACGGTACTGCGGGTCTTTACCGTGACGGTGAATCCGGTGAACGATGCGCCCACCCTGAACAACCTGAGTCCGCTGACCATTGCCGAGAATTCCGGCCCAAGAACGGTTAATCTCAGTGGCATCGGTTCGGGTGCGCCGAATGAGACGCAGACTTTGACGATTAGCGCGGTTTCGAGCGACACGAGCATTATCCCGAATCCGACCGTGAATTACGCCAGCCCGAATCCGACCGGAAGCTTGCAGTTCACGCCGGTTGCCAATGCCAACGGCACCGCAACCATCACGGTCACCGTGGATGACGGGCAGCCGGCCAACAACTCGGTAACGCGGAGTTTCGTGGTGACGGTTAGTTCGGTGAACAGCGCGCCCACGATCACGGCCATACCCAACCAAACGATCGTAACCAGCGGCAGCAGTGGACCGATTCCGTTTACCATCAGCGATGTCGAAACACCCGCAGCGTCGCTCTCCGTCACGGCCAGTTCGACCTCGCCGTCGCTGTTGCCGGTTGCCAACATTGTCCTGGCGGGGAGCAGCAGCAATCGCCTCGTAACTTTGACGCCGGTGGCCGGTCAGACGGGTACTGCCAACGTGACCTTGACCGTGGGCGACGGAGCATTAACGGCGAGTACGACGTTTCAAGTCACGGTTCAGCAGCTTACTTCACAATTGTCCCTCTCCAAGACCGGCCAGGGCACCGTCACGCCTGACTTGAACAACACGACGCTGATTGTCGGCCAGAGGTATACCGTGACGGCGAAGCCGGCAGCGGGATATGAGTTCGGCGGCTGGACGGGAAGCATCGTTTCCTCTTCGTCAACGCTCACGTTCGTGATGACGAGCAATCTGGTTTTGCAGGCGAACTTTGTGGCTACTCCGTATGCGACCGCGTCCGGTACGTATAACGGGTTGTTCAACGAATCCGATGAAGTGCGCCTCAACAGTGCCGGCGCTTTCAATGTGTATGCGGGGGTGGGTGGCGAATACTCCGGCTGGGCGCAATTGGGTTTTGCGCGCTATCCCTTCTCGGGAAAACTGGATGTGAATCTACGCGCCACGAATGTGATTTCCCGTTACGGCACAACGCCGTTAGTGGTGGAGTTACAAATCGGCCAGGGAGCTCAGGCGGGCCAAATCGTTGGACGTCTCACCGGTGGCGACTGGAGTTCGGCATTGGTCGGTGGCCGTGCCAGCGGAAGTTCGACCAACGCCGGCAACTACACCGTGGTTGTTCCCGGGCTGGTTGGCGATGCCCAAATTCCTGCTGGCGATGGTTACGCCACGCTACACGTCGGCAGTGACGGCCTCGCCACAATGAACGGTACGCTCGCCGATGGAACGAAGTTCATGCAAAGCGCCTACGTTACCGACGATGGTGATTGGCCGGTTTATGTGTCTCTCTATGCCGGCAAAGGCGCGATTGTCAGTTGGATGCGTTTCGCAAATCTCGCAAGCAGCGATGTCGGCGGTGACCTCGTCTGGATGAAGCAATCGGGTGCCAGTGCCACCAGCTATCCAGCCGGTTTCATCAGTCAAACCAAGGCCGTCGGTTCGATCTACACGGCTCCTCCCGCCTCGGGTAAAGCCGTAAATCTCTCAAGTGCCATACTCAGTTTCAGCGGCGGAGAACTCCCCGCAAACTTCAGCAACACGGTGAGTGTGAATTCCGGCAGCCAGGTGGTAAACCTGAGCGAAAACAATCTTGCGATGACCATCACGGCCGGCTCGGGCGCGTTTAGCGGTCAGGTCAGAGATCCCTCAGGCGGTATCCTGCACAGCTTTGGCGGTGTGCTATTGCAAAAGCAAAATGCCGGTTACGGCTTGATGAACGGCACCAGCGCCAGTAGTCGTGTCGTGCTGGCGGCACCCTGAGGCGGGATTTGAACTGAAGGGCGGTTTGCGTGCCTTTGAGGAATCATGGAGGCACAAGAGGAGAACTCCAATTTTACGTGTGTGGATGCCTTCAAGGCGGTGGTGTCTGCCAACGGTCAGGCAAATTGAGCCTGGCCGTTGCGGCCGGTTTCCTCCTGATGCTTGTCGCAGGGTACGCGGAATCCCGCAAAGTGCGCGTTGGCAATGCTCTGATGGCGCAGCAACTGATCGAGCAGGGCGGAAAGCTTGTTGCGGATTACGGCGGGTTTCAGGTGATCGAAAGTGAAGCGCCCACCAACGCGTTTCCGGGTTTGGACGTTCAATCCCTGGATGAGTCCGACGTGATTGAGCTGAATGTGGTCCGAATCAATACGCGCTCCGCGGGACGGCGGGTCGCGAAAGAAGCCCGGGCACGCTTCAATGGAAAGAGACTTCATCTGGTGCAATTTGCCGCACCCATCAAACCCGAGTGGCGCGCAACCTTGGAGCAAACCGGCGCTCGGATCATCGATCATATTCCTCACAATGCCTATCTGGTCAGCAGCGATGCTGATGCCCTGGCACGCATTGATTCCTGGGCGGCTGCGGATTCCACCATTCAATGGACGGGCGAATACCTCAGTGATTACAAGCTGCAACCGGGCGCTCGCTTAACCGATGCGTATGGTTTTCCTCAACTTCCCAACACGGACACGTTTGCGATCCAACTCCTGGACGATGCCGAAGCAAACCTGAACACGCGGCAGTTGATCGATCAGCTGAAGCTGGAGCCGGTGAAACGCCAGTTTCGCACGCTTCAATTTGTGAACCTTGTCGTTCGGTTACCTGTGAGTCGACTCGGCGAGATTGCGGCTCAATCGGATGTCGTTTCGATTCACCCTTACTTCGATCCTGAGAAGCGTGATGAGCGGCAAGCCCAAATCATTGCCGGCAACCTCACAGGAGCCGGTCCCAGTGCACCGGGCTATCTGGCGTGGTTGAGGAGCAAGGGGTTTACGCAGGAACAATTCGATGCCTCAGCTTTCGTTGTGGATGTCACGGACAGCGGTGTTGACAACGGCACAACACAGCCTGGGCATTTCGGATTGTATCGCTCGGGTAATCCGGGGCAACCGAGCCGAGTCGTGTACAATCGACTGGAAGGCTTCGGACACCCCGGCGGTAGCGTTGCTGGGTGCGATGGTCACGGCAATCTCAATGCGCACATTCTTGCGGGCTATAATGATTTCACCGGAGGATTTCCCCACGCCGATCCCCAGGGCTTTCGTTATGGACTCGGCATTTGCCCCTTTGTGAGAGTGGGGGCGTCCGTCGTTTTTGATCCCGATTTGTTCACCAATCCAAATTACGCCGACCTTCAATCCCGTGCCTTTCAAAGTGGCGCCCGGATCAGTGCCAACAGCTGGGGTATGACCAACAATAGTTACACAGTGGACGCACAAGCTTTCGACGCGCTGGTGCGCGACGCGCAGCCGGACGGTGCTGCGTTTGCCGAGCCCGGCAATCAGGAAATGGTGGTCGTGTTCGCCGCCGGAAATCGAGGCTCGGCAGGTTTCAACACGGTTGGGGCGCCGGGGACGGCCAAAAACGTCATCACCATCGGGGCATCGGAAGGCGTGCGGTCGCTGAATCTGGCCAGTGGCGGCAACAGCGCCATGGGTAGTGACGGTTGTGGCTTCAACGATGTCAATGCGGATGGAGCGTTTGACCTCGCAGCCTTTTCGAGCCGCGGCCCTTGTAGTGACGGACGGCAAAAGCCTGATCTGGTCGCGCCGGGCACGCATATCACCGGCGGTGTGGCGCAAAGTGCGATTGCAGCGGCGGGAAACGGTTTTGCCTTGGCGTGCTTCAAAGCGTCGAGCCTGTGCGCTTTGAACGGCAGTGGCGTTACGGAAAGCACCAACAACTTCTTCCCCCTGGGGCAGCAGTTTTACACGGTATCCTCGGGAACCAGTCATGCTGCTCCTGCCGTGGCTGGCGCCGGCGCGCTGCTGCGGCAATTCTTCATAAACAACGGGCTGCCTGTGCCCAGCGCTGCCATGACCAAGGCGTTCCTCATGAACTCCGCACGTTATCTGACGGGTGCCGGTGCGAATGACAATCTTTGGTCGTCTGGCCAGGGCATGGGGGAGGTAAATTTAGGCCGCGCCTTCGACGGCGTTGCCCGGGTGCTGCGCGACCAACGACCTGAAGATTTATTCGCTGCTTCCGGACAAATGCGAATCTTTACAGGCAAAATTGCCGATGCCAATCAGGCGCTACGGATCACCCTGGCATGGACTGATGCGCCGGGCAGCACCGTCGGCGCTGCCCTCAACAACGACCTGGATTTAACCGTTACCTTTGGCACGAACACTTATCGGGGGAACAACTTCGCTGGAGCGTTTTCGACGCCCGGGGGCAATGCGGACGCGAAGAACAATGTCGAAAGTGTTCTGTTACCGGCCGGAAGTTCCGGCGACATTATCGTGAGAATCACGGCCGCAAACATCAATTCCGACGGGGTGCCTGGCAATGGCAATCCCCTCGATCAGGATTTCGCGTTGGTCATCTACAACGCCGAGGCTACGACTCTTCCGCTGATTTCGCCTGCGGACAGTGAGCTAACCGCGGAGAGTTGCGTTCCCATGAACCACGCAGTCGACGATGGCGAAACCGTCAGTTTGAGCATCGGTCTGAAAAACACAGGTACGGCTGAGGCAACGAATCTGACCGTTGAGTTGTTGCCGGTTAATGGTGTCGTATCGCCAAGTGAGACGCAAAATTACGGAGCCCTTCCCACAAACGGGATCGTGGTGAGTCGTCAGTTTACCTTTAAAGCCAAGGGCGTCTGCGGCGATAGCATCAAGCCCGTTCTTGCCTTGCAGGATGGCAGCAACCACCTGGGGACGTTGACCCTTAGCCTGCCTTTGGGGCTGGCGAGTGTGCAGACCTCAACCTTCTCCAATGCCACACCGATTTCCATTCCCGATAGCGGCAAGGCATCGCTCTATCCATCGATAATCAATGTCAACGGGTTGACGGGCGTGGTGACTAAAGTCAGCGCAACGCTGCGCGGCTACAGTCATTCGTGGCCGGACGATGTTGACGTATTGCTGGTCAGTCCGACGGGTCAGAAGGTGATGCTCATGGCGGATTGCGGCGGTGGAAACGTTCGTAGCAATGTGACCCTTACCTTTGATGATGCGTCGGCCGGCAGTTTGCCGGATGCGTCGGGCTTTGCGTCGGGAACTTACAAGCCGACGAATTTCGATACTACGAGTGACAACTTCCCGGCTCCCGCGCCCAGCGGGCCATTTGGCCCATCACTGTCCGTATTCAAAGGCCAGGACCCTAACGGCCCATGGTCGCTCTACGTTCAGGATGATGGCTCATTGGACTCCGGCAGTATTACGCAGGGTTGGATGCTGAGTATTACGACCTCAAACCTCTCATGCTGCGACAGTTCGGGCGAGATCGCGAATCTCCAAATTTCCGCAACGATGCTCGCCAGCGCGGTCCTGGGGAGTAACGTCTCAATTGTGGTTACCGTCAGCAATTCAGGCTCGAACCCGGCGGCCTTCGTCTCCGTGACGAATCAACTTCCTTCCGGATTAAGCTTTGTATCCGCGACCGTGTCCCAGGGGATTTGCCGTCAGGCTGACGGGACCGTGTTCTCGTCACTGGGCATGCTCGATTCCGGCGCGTCGGCCACGCTGGTGATTCAGGCCCAGGCTGTGGCCGAAGGCGCATTTACCAACACCGTTTTCGCGGCGAGTTTTACGCCTGACTCGCAATGGTCCGACAACTCGTCGGTGCTGCCGATTGTAGTCAGGCGATTTGTCGCTCCGGGTGAAGGGGATCTGGAACTCGAGGGGATGCCCCGTTTGCTGAATGTCCCGGACCGCACGGTTCACGCTGGCAGCCTCGTGGTGGTGACGAATTCGGTTGTGGGTTCGACCAATGCGCTCACTTACAGTCTGGATGCGGGTGCGCCGCTGGATTCGTTCATCAACCCGGCAAGTGGTTTGCTCACGTGGCAGACCTCCGATGCCAACGTGAACACCACAAATCTGTTCACGGTGCGGGTCATTGACAATGGAACTCCTGCGTGGCAGGGCTCCAAGACGTTTGCGGTAACGGTCGCGCCCCGCCCGTTGATCGCAGGAATCGCGGCAGGCAACAGCCGCGTCGCGATCGCATGGAATTCTCTGATCGGCCAAATGTATCGCCTGGAGTACAGCACAAATTTCAGCGCCGCGGTCTGGAGTGACGCTTCGCCGGACCTTGTCGCGACCAGCACGGTTACCAGCCACACGAATTACTTCGATCCTGCCGTGTGGCATTTCTATCGGGTGCGGGTGCTGCCGTAGTGGACGCTAACGCAAGGTTTCAATTTGCATCCTGGCGAGGTCGCTGACGCCGAGTTCAAGCAGTGACGCGTTGCGGTAAAGTTCCAGATTGGCGCGAACTGGCGATGCCTTTGCCAGGCGGCGCTGGCGGTCGAGCTCTTTAATCGAAAGCACATCGAGAGCAACTGGATCGCGGCTGAAGCGGAGTTGATTCAGCACCGCTGAGTAATGCAACAAGCCGCGCTGACCGCCTTCGTACTGACAGACCAGTGCATCGGTGAGGTTAAGCACCACGCGATCACCCAGAATGGGCAGGGCATAAAGTTCCGGCACCGCTTGCGCCAACCGGCCCGGGTCGCCTTCGAATCGATGCACGTTATCCACACTGCCCATCGTGAGGCTGTAAAGATTACCGCACACGCCGGCGCTGTAGTGGTTGAGCAGCGGAGTGATGTTGATGATTTTAGTCATCTCCTGGGAAACCAGTTTCGAGACGAAGGACTTGCGACCCACGGTTTCGTCCTTTTTTTCAAACTCGAGGTCGCCAAAAACCAGATTTCCGATCAGCGGCGTCTCATAGTAATTGGTTGGATCCCAGCCCGCGCGTGAAGCGGCGGCGACGCGCACGCCGAGTTCCTCGCCCAAATCAAAGAATCCCGCTTCGCGCAAATCCTCTGCTTCGCGGTCCCAGATGATGATTTGCCGCGGGGGCACGCCAGCCGCGATTAGTTCCTGGGCGACGCCCGCGACGACGGCGGGTCGAGTGCCGCTGTTCTCACCGGGTTTCGAGTAGACTTTCAACCCAATGATGTCCTGGGTTGAAACAAGACTCAACCAACCCTCAGTTGCCGTTTCTTTTCCAGTCACTGCCATAATGCCCCGCCGCACCATTTCCTGGACGTTTTCCCGTCGCGGACGAAACGCGTCAGTGGCGCGCGCATCCTCGACCAGCCATACCTTCGAGGTGGCTGGAGCGATGGGAGCGGTGCTGAAACTGTCCGCTGCCAGGCAGGCAACTGGAAGAAGACAAAACCACCGCGCCGCGAAAATCAGCACGGACAGATTTCGCGCCACTGGGTTGGGTCTCGGTGCGTTTCTTGACACGTCAACGCTCGAATGGTACCACGAACCGCGATGGTCGTCACAAGAAATCGGGTGAGCCTCAACGGGATTTTGCTGTTGATGGTGATTCTTTTCATCACCGCTTGCGGCCCGCCCGGCCCCCGGGCATTGTTGCAGGGCCGCAAATCGCTGGAGACTGGCCGGACCGCTGAAGCGCTTGAGGAACTCAAAACCGCAGTCGCACTGTTGCCGACCAACGCGGCGGCGTGGAATTATCTGGGAGTTGCCTGTCATCGTGCCGGTTTGCTGACGAATGCCCTCGAGGCTTATTCGCGGGCAATTAAACTGGATCGCGACCTGTTGGAGGCCCGATTCAATCTGGGTTGCCTTTTGTTGGATCAAAACCGCTTGGACGCGGCAAAACTTGAGCTGACGGCTTACACGTTGCGGCGCGGGACTGAGCCTGAAGGCTGGCTGAAACTTGGCTTGTCGCACCTGCGAGCACGCGAAGCCAGCAGTGCGGAAAAATGTTTTCGTGAAGTGTTGCGGCTTCAGACGAACAACGTCGAGGCTTTAAACGGGCTTGGGCTGGCCCAATTGCAGCGGAATCGACCGCGTGAGGCCGCCGAGTCGTTTGCGAGTGCGTTGGCCTGGCAGCCGGATTATCGGCCCGCTCTGCTGAACCTTGCTACGGTTTCACAACAACAATTGAAGGATCGCCCGGAAGCGTTGCGGCGCTATCGCGAGTATCTCGCATTGCAACCGCGGGCGGAAGATTGGGAGGCCGTGAACGCGGTTGCTCGCGCCTTGGAACAGCCGCCCGGCGTGCCCGCACGCACTTTGACCAACGACCCAACAGGCAACGCAGCCCCACTGCTGGTCGATTCGACAAATCAAACCAAACCTTCCACTCCACAAATTGCTGCAACGAAATCGCCAACCGCTTCGAGGGCGCTTTCCAATTCGATCGTCAGCAAACCATTGTCGAACCCGACTGCCACGACACCCACCACGACAACACCGCCGCCAGAGGTGGTAAAACTTGCGCCTGAACCGGCCATCAAAGCGGCCCCAGTCGAGGTGAAGCCTGCGGTCACCAATCCGATTTCAACCGCGCAAGTGGGTGCACTGGTTAATTCCCCAACGCAGAAGACCGAACATCGTGGGGTCCTGTCCAGGTTAAATCCATCTAAGAGCGAGCCAAAACCCTCTGCTGGTTCTCCGGTCGCGACGGAAACGGTTTCGGTGGCTTCGATGAAAATCGCCGCGCCGCCCTCCGCGGGACGATCGGGTTCCGTTTCGGCAGACCTTCCAAAACCTGCAAATCGGCGCGAAGCTGAGGCAGCGTTGGCTCAAGGCCAGCAAGCTCAGCGTTCGAATCGCGATGTCGAGGCGTTGCAGTTCTTTCGTCGCGCAACGCAACTCGATCCAAGTTATTTTGAGGCCTATTACTGCCTGGGACTAACGGCATTCAAAATCCGAAGCTTCCAAACCGCGCTAAGTGCCTGGCGGAGCGCCCTGGCGCTGCGTCCGAACAGCCCGGACGCGCGCTACAATCTGGCGTTGACTCTCAAAGCGTCAAATCATCCTGAGGATGCGGCCGCCGAGTTGGAAAAGCTGCTTTCGGTGCATCCAGATGAGGCACGTGCTCATCTAACTTTAGGCAATCTTTACGCAGGTCAGCTCAAGGATGTTCCGCGGGCCCGAAAGCACTACCACAGGGTTTTACAGCTGGATCCCCGTAATCCTCAAGCGCAGGCGATCCGCTATTGGCTGGTGGCGAACCCGGGTTAACGTGGCATGGATATGGCTGATTGTGGGCGGGGGATCGCGTCATGCAGGCGAGGTTCCCCGCTTAAAATGAACAATCTGCCAGTTAATTGGTTCGACTTCCTCGTGGTTATTGTGCTCCTGATCGGCTACACCCGGGGGCGAAAGCACGGCATGTCAAAGGAACTGCTGAAGGTCATGAAATGGTTGACCGTCGTGCTGGTGGGCGCGATTGGCTACGAACCACTGGGCCTGTGGTTGGAAAGCACGGTGGGACTCGGCCGGCTCACGTCCTTCGTTATCGCGTATTGCTTCATCGGGGTGTTTGTTCTCCTTTTGTTCATCCTGTTGAGCGAGAACCTGGGAAACAAACTCGCGGGCAGTGACGCCTTTGGAAAGGGCGAATTCTATCTCGCCATGCCCGCTGGAATGTTGCGGTTCGCCTGCATCCTGGTGGTGTTGCTGGCGCTGCTCAATGCCCGCCTCTACAGCGCCGCTGAGGTCAAAGCGATGCAAAAGTTTCAAGACGACAATTACGGCAGTCAGTTCTTCCCCACCTTGTCCTCGGTGCAAAGCGGCGTTTTTGAAGAATCGTTTCTGGGTCCGCAAATCAGAAAGTACGGTGAATTCCTGCTGATCAAGCAAACTCCTCCCAATGGCCCGGGGCAGCAGAATACCGCTTCGTCGAGCCGACGCGAATTTACTTTGCCCTGACGCGTCGTTCCGTCTTTGATGAGCGGGTGGCTGGGCTGTTTTCAGATAACACACTCGAACAGATTCGCGCCGCCAGCGACATCGTGGATGTCATTGGCGGCTATTTGCCGTTGAAACGTGCTGGAGCGAACTTCACTGCACTTTGTCCGTTTCACAAAGAGAAAACCCCCAGCTTCAACGTCAATCCGCACAAGCAGATCTTTCATTGCTTCGGTTGCCACAAGGGCGGCGACGTCTTCACGTTCGTCAAGGAGTACGAAAACATCGGTTTCGTGGACGCAGTTCGGCGGTTGGCGGAGCGCGCGAAAATCCCATTGGAGTCCGAGCAGAACCCCGCCGCTCAACAGTCGCGTCATCTCAAGGATCAGCTTCTGGAGATCCACGAGCAGATTACGCAACGCTGGCAGTCGTGCCTGGCCAACGAAGCCGCTGGTCAACTGGCGCGCGATTATCTGGCCAAACGCGGTGTTTCCGCCGAAGCCATCAAACTCTTTCGCCTTGGCGCCGCGCCAGAAGCCTGGGACGACACCGTTAATTGGGCGAAGAGCAAAGGGTTTGATCTCGGAATGATGGAAACCGCCGGGCTGATTCTCAAGAAGGAGGAAACCGGCCGGCACTACGATCGCTTTCGCGGACGATTAATGTTTCCCATTTGCGATGAGCAGGGACGGGTGATCGGCTTTAGTGGTCGGGTGCTGTCAGGTGATGAAAAGACCGCGAAGTACGTTAACTCCCCCGAAACACCAATCTTTACCAAGAGCAAAGTCTTCTTTGCGTTGGATAAATCCAAGCGGGCGATTCTTGACGCAGGCTTTGCAATCGTTTGCGAGGGACAATTGGATTCGATCGCGTGCTTCATGGCGGGCGTGCAAAACATCGTCGCGCCGCAAGGCACGGCTTTCACGGATCAACATGCGCGCATCATCAAGCGCTATGTCGATGAGGTGGTGTTGTGCTTTGACTCAGATACGGCGGGGCAAAACGCGGCGGTGCGGTCGCTCGATAGTCTCCTCGCTTCAGGTCTTGCGGTGCGCGTGGCGGTCGTCCCGGCGCCGCATGATCCCGACAGTTTCATCAAGGCCAACGGTGGTGAAGCCTTTCGCCAGTTGATTGCGGGCGCCGAGGGCTTCTTCGATTATTACCTCAACCGCTTGTGCCGTGAAAACGACATCGCCACCGACAAGGGGCGCATCACCGTGTTGCGCGATATGGCTGAGGCGGTTCGCAAGACGGGCAACACGGTACTCATCGACAAGTACGCGCAAAAGACTGCGTTGCGCCTTGGGGTGACGCCGGATTCAGTGCGAACTGAGTTCAGGAAAGCGCCCAGGAGTGCTCCGGTTGAGGAAGAATCTTTCGAAGCGGCAACGGACGTGCCGGAAGAAATCGCACGGCCTGCTGCGCCCGAATTGTGGCTGCTCAAGTTGGTGCTGATGCATCCGGCGAGCGTTGGTTGGTTGGCGCAGCATCTCGATCCCAACTGGATTCAGCATGCGGTTGTAAAGGACATTGTCCAGCGGCGCGTCCGCGCGGAATCGGACGGCTCATGGCGCAGCGTGGGTTTGTTCCTGGACCAGTTTGAGTCCGCCCCGGTTCGCAGCCTGATTACGGAAGCGACGATGGATGACCGGGAGATTCCGAATCCGGAACAGCAACTGGCCGATCTTACTTTGCGCCTGCGAAATCAATTTCTGGATCGGCAGCTGGCAGCGCTGACCTTGCACATCAGCCAGCCGGAGACTTCCGATGCCGATAAGGTGGAGTTGCTGCGCCAGCAACAGCAGTTGAAACAAATGAAACGTCAACCGTTGTCGCCCTTGCAATAAACAAAACAGCGCGAACCCTTGCGAGTTTGCGCCGTTTGAAGAAACTTGAACGTCCGTTTACTTTGCGCCCTGGTCGATCCAGGCCCGAATCAAACCGACCTCGTCCTTGGTGAGTGGCGCAATCTTGGCCTTGTTATTCTTCGGCGGCATCCAGTGATCTTCATCACCCAGGTGCGCCACGGAATGCACCAGGACGCTTTTGGCGCTGTTACCTGCTTCGATGACCTTGCCGTCGGCGCTCCCTTTGAGCACGCCTTCCAGGGTGTCCATACGGAGCTTGGCTTTGGGTTTTTCGGCGCCGTGACATTTGACGCACGACTTGTCGAAAATGGCTTTGATGTCGCCGGCGTAGGTGACGCCTTGCTTGGTCGCGGCCGGCGGCAGCTTGCTGGTGTCCACCTCGGCCAGAGCGGCCGATGTCACACACACGATTCCACACAGAGTAATGATGCTTTTCTTGTTCATGGCTTTAAATAACGGCGCGGATATTTTGGTAAGTGGACGGGCCGGTCAATCCTTTATTCGAGGAATTTAGGGGCCTTTTGCGGGCGACCAGCTTGCAGGTGTGATGTATTTCAGCTAACCAACCCGGGTGAATGGAGAAAGCTTTTCGGACGCGGTGCTGGTCGTCCTGGGCCATGGGACAACGCAAAACCCCGGCTCGGAACGTCCCGTGTTCCAACACGCGGCGGAGCTGCGTCGCCGCGGCATCTTTCGGGACGTGCGTGAAGCCTTTTGGAAACAGCCACCGCAGGTAAAAGACGTTTTGGCGGGAATCAGCGCGCCACGGATTTTCATCGTTCCTCTCTTTATCAGTGAAGGCTACTTCGCCGGCGAAGTTATTCCGCGCGAACTCGGCTTCTCGACAATCAACGATCAACCATCAACCGTTCATTACTGCAAGCCGGTAGGGACGCACCCCCGGATGACCGAGGTGATTCTGGCCCGCGCCAAAGAGGTGGTTGAACAATTCCCGTTTCCTCGCGCTCCCAGGCCGAAAGGTATCACGCTCTTCATCGCCGGGCATGGCACGGAAAAGAACGAACAATCGCGACAATCAATCGACCGCCAGGTGGCGTTGATCCGCGCCAGGGAGATCTACGCCGATGTGCAGGCGGTGTTCCTGGACGAAGATCCACGGATTCGGGATTGCTATTTGCTCGCTCAAACCCGCAATCTCGTGGTAGTCCCGTTTTTCATGAGCGACGGGCTGCACACGGTGGAAGACATTCCCGTGTTGCTGGGTGAACCGGAACGTGTGGTGAAGGAGCGACTTGCCGCCGGAAAACCGACGTGGCGAAATCCGTCGGAGAAGCAGGGCAAGCTGATATGGTATTCGCCCGCTGTAGGCAGCGCATTGCTGCTGGCAGAGGTGATTTTGGAGCGCGTGCGCGAGACCACGCTTCGAGCAAAACTATGAACAAACTCCGTTGGGGAATACTTGGCGCCGCGCGCATTGCGCGCAAGAACTGGAAGGCCATTCGGCACAGTGGCAATTCCACGATCACCGCCGTTGCGAGTCGGGACCTGAATCGCGCCCGGGCTTTCGTCGATGAATGTCAGCGCTTTGAACGTTTTGAGCGAGTGCCGGATGTTTTTGACAGCTACGAAAAGTTGATCCTCTCACCGAACGTCGATGCCGTTTACATTCCGCTTCCTACCAAGCTGCGCAAGGAATGGATTGTGAAAGCGGCCAAAGCCGGCAAACACGTCCTGAGCGAAAAGCCGTGCGCCGTGAGCCTGACGGACATGGAGGATATCCTCGCCGCTTGCCGAAAACATCGCGTGCAGTTCATGGACGGCGTGATGTTTTCGCACAATCGCCGGCTGGACCAATTGCGCCAGGTGCTCGATGACGGCACTTCCGTTGGAACGCTGCGGCGGATTTCGTCTCAGTTCAGCTTCCTCGGCGGGGAAGACTTTTTCAAAACGAACATTCGCGCGGACGGCTTGCTGGAGCCGCTGGGTTGTCTGGGCGACCTCGGCTGGTATTGCGTGCGCCTCGCGCTCTGGACGATGAACTGGCAGATGCCCGTGGAAGTGTCCGGCCGCATCCTGGCGCAAACGCAGGAGTTGCTCAGCGGACTCGCGGTGCCGACCGCTTTCTCGGGCGAACTCATTTTTGCCGAGGGTGTGTCCGCGGATTTTTATTGCTCGTTCCTGTCCGATCATACTCAGTGGGCCAACTTCAGTGGCTCCAAGGGTTACTTGCGCGTGCCGGATTTTGTTTTGCCATTCACCGGCAGCGCGCTGGCCTTTGAAGTCAACCAGGTGAAGTCGAGCGTCGATGGTTGCGATTGGCGGCTGGAACATGGCGTGCGCCAGTTTTCCTTTGCCGAACCCGGAACGAATCCCGCCACGACGCAAGAGGCGAACATGTTTCGTAATTTCAGCAAAGCGGTGCTGTCGCGTCACCTCAACGAGGATTACGCGCATTGGGCGCTGTTGACCCAGAAGGTGGTCAACGCCTGCATGGATGCGGCCATGACCCGGGGAAATCGCGCGGCGGTCAGGTAGTTGGCGGGCCATCGTTGGAATCAACTTTCATCTCCGACCGCCATTCCTTAAGCTGCGCCGGTGCGGTTTGAGAAAGTCACGATCGTTGGCGTGGGCTTGCTGGGCGGTTCCCTGGGTTTGGCGATTAAACGTCGTCGGCTCGCCAGGCAAGTCTGCGGCTACGTGCGTCGAACGGCCAGCATCAGGGAATGCAAGCGCGTCGGCGCGATGGATTTTGCCACCACTAATTTGCTGGCGGCGGTTTCGGGCGCTGACCTCGTTATTCTTTGCACACCTCTCGCGCAGATGCGCTCACTGGCGGAACAAATGCGCCCGGCGCTGAAGCGCGGTGCGATTGTCACTGACGTCGGCAGCGCGAAGGCGAGCGTGGTAAAAGACCTGGAGTCCCTCGTGGCCAAGGCGGGCGCGCATTTTGTTGGCAGCCATCCCATGGCCGGCGCGGAAAAGACGGGTGTGCTGGCGGCGAGGGCAGATTTGTTCGAGTGCGCCATGTGCGTGGTCACGCCGACGCCGCGCAGCAACAAGACCGCATTGCGAAGGGTGGAGCAATTCTGGAAGACGCTGGGTTGCCGGTTGCTTCGGTTGCCGCCCGAGACTCACGATGTGTTGGTGAGCCGCTCCAGTCATTTGCCCCATGTGGTTGCGGCAACGTTGGCTTCCGTGATCCTGGACCCAAAGCAGTCCCAACATCAGGCGGCGCTTTGCGCGAACGGTTTTCGCGACACCACGCGCATCGCCTCGGGCTCGCCCGAGATGTGGCGCGACATTGCCTTGACCAATTCAAAGCACCTGGCGCGGGCGTTGGATGGTTTGGTTTCCGAACTGGGGAGGTTTCGGGTTGCCCTCAAACGGGGCGACGCCAAGGCGATCTCGAAGTTCTTCCAAACTGCCAAGCAACGTCGTGACGACTGGTGCGCCTGCTGTGTTTCACCATCACCGGAATAATCTTAACCACGGAATGAACACAGATAGACACGGATTGCTTCGACACAAAGTTTGCGAATGGTCGCAAATTGAATTCGTGTGGATTTGTGAAGATCACGTCAGAGTTGGTTTCCATCCGTGTTCATCTGTGTCCATCCGTGGTTAAACATGGCTTTACCCGATCTCATCGAAATCATCCCGCTGGACAAGCCAGTCCGGGCGGAGATTACCGTGCCCGGGTCAAAGAGCATCACCAATCGCGCGCTCATTCTCGCCGCGCTCGCGGACGGGATGGTGACGCTCGAAGGCGCGCTGTGGAGCGAAGATACGCAGGTGATGACCGAAGCTCTGGTGAAACTGGGCTTCGAGGTCAAAGTCGAGAATGATCCGAACGAGTTCTGCAATCGCCGCATAACTGTTAAAGGGCAGGGTGGGAGGATTCCCAACACCGGCACGGCGGAGAAGCCACTGGAATTGTTTGTTGGCAATGCGGGCACGGCGGCACGATTCCTGGCGGCAATGGTTTGTTTGGGAAACGGTGTCTATCGTTTGAGCGGCGTGCCGCGAATGCACGAGCGTCCACAGGCGGAGTTGTTCAAGGCGCTGCGGGAACTCGGTTATCGCGTGGATGCGACGAATGAGAAGTTGCCCGTCGTAATCTTCGGTAGGGACGTGTTCCACCGCGTCCCAAAACCGGGAAGGCGGGAAATTGGGGACGCGGTGGAACGCGTCCCTACCAGGCGCACGTGCACCGTCAGCATCTCCGAGAGTTCGCAGTTTGCCTCGGCGCTGATACTTTCAGCCAAACACGGCGGTTGGGAGGTGAAGGTGGCCGGCGATGATGATGAGGAAGCGCCGTATGTCCGGATGACAGAGCGGTTGGTGGAAGTGTTTCCATGGAGTGGCGGGATGTTTCAAATCGAACCGGATGCGAGCAGCGGGAGTTACTTCTGGGCGGCGGGAAAAGTAGCCGATTCTCCTGAGTTTCTCGAATTCTCCGAGCAATTCGGAACGGAGGTGAGGACCAAGGTATTCAGTCAAATCTCTGTTACCAAATGGCCATCGTCGGGGTGGCAAATGGATGAGCGATTTCCGATGTTTTTAAATCTGGGCAGAGTATTTCATCACTACCTTGAGGTGGCGCGGAAGGGAGAGTCGTTTGACGTAAGATATTTTCAAGAGATCGTTGGCAAGCAAGAGCGAGCCAGAGTCTCCAGAAAACTTGATCTCGGGGATAGCATTATGACGGGCATTGTTGTAGCGGCGGTGGAGTGTCCGGTATGTGACACATTCGACTTTACGGACCTTGGTCGGCTCCGCGTTCAGGAGTGTGAACGCGTTGTTGCTTTGCGCACCGAGTTGACTAAGTGCGGCGGGAAAGTAATAGAGGAAGGCGACACGCTGACCGTTTATCCTTCAAAACTCCACGGCGCGGAGATTGAAACCTACAACGACCATCGGATGGCGATGTGTTTTGCAATTCTGGGATTGAAAGTGTCCGGGATAAAAATCAAAAATCCCGCGTGTGTGAAGAAGACGTTTCCGAACTTTTTTCAGAAGCTGGCCACAGCGCCACCCAATGGCTTGGGCGTGGAGATTCGCGATGGGCACACGGGAAGGAAACTGGGAATGGATGAGTTGTTTGCGGAGTAAATCGTCCTCATCGTCGTTCTCGTCCGCGTCCTCGAACCCACCCCGAGGACGAGGAGGAGGAGGAGGAATTATTTGTGAAGAAGCACCCAATTGTTATTGCCATTGATGGCACGAGCGCGAGCGGCAAGAGCACGAACGCCAAGCTCGTGGCCAAGGCGCTTGGCTTTGTTTATGTGGATACCGGCGCGATGTATCGCACGCTGGCCTGGTATTGCCTGAAGAACCGGATTGATTTCCACGACGCCAAGGCAGTGGCGGCGGCGTGTCGGAAATGGAAGACGAAACTGGAATGCGTGGACGGTCGCGTGCGCCTGACCGTGGACAGCTATTTTCCGGAAAAGGAAATCCGCACGGCGGAAGTCAGCATGGCGGTTTCAATGGTCGCTGCCGTGCCGAAGGTGCGCGAGTGGATGAAGAAGACGCAGCGGGATTGCATCCAGTTCGGAAACCTGGTGATGGAAGGGCGCGACATCGGAACGAATGTCTTCCCGGAAACAGACTACAAATACTATCTGGACGCGCACATTGAAGAGCGCACGAAGCGCCGCGTGGCGGAGGGGGTGAATGAAAATCTTGCGGCGCGGGATCAACGCGACAGCCAGCGCGCGGCGGCGCCGTTGATGATCGCGCTGGGCGCCAAGGTCATCAACAACTCCAACATGACCAGTGAGCAAACGAGCGGGTTGTTGATTGATGACATCAAGAAGCGGTTGAAGGCCGACGGACGATGAACTTCGTCTATTACTGCGGCTGGGTTTTCTTTCGCGTTGCTTACCGGCTGTACTGTCGCGCTGAGTGGTTCAATGCGGAGCGAGTCCCGCGGAGCGGCCCGGTCATTCTCGCGTGCAATCACGCCAGCATTATTGACCCGCCATTGGTCGGCGCTGGCCTGGATCGTGGCATCAGCTATCTGGCGCGTGAATCGTTATTCCGCTTTCCGATCATTGGCTGGTTGTTTCGCAATTGGGATGCCGTGCCGGTAGATCGTGAAGGCGGTGGCGCGAAGGGGTTGAAAGCCATTCTGGAGCGGCTTCTCGCCGGCGGCGGAATCATTCTATTTCCCGAAGGCACGAGAACGCGTGATGGCAAGCTTCAGCCTGCGCGTTCGGGAATCGGTCTCACTGTGATCAAATCGAATGCGCCGGTGGTGCCGGTGCGAGTGTTCGGAACCTTCGAGGCGTTTGGTCGCGATATGAAATTTCCCATGCCGCGCAAGATCATGGCGAAATACGGCAAGCCCATGGATTTTGCGGCCTTGCGTGCGGAGGCGAAGACTTGTTCCAAGGCGCGTCTCAAAGAGATTTACCAGGAAATTGCCGACCAGATCATGGCGGAGATCGCCAGGCTTCAACCTTGCACCGACAAGGATCGATTTCCGTAACCGCCCACTGCAGCGGGTTCATCACGAACTACTGAGTAATCCGAGGGATTGCTCGCAGGGTTTGTTTCCCGACGGAAACCCGTTTGTCACCCCATAGCCTCATGATTGCACTCGGCGAGAAGTTCCAGTGCGATGAGAACGAAAACGTACCGGATTACGAAAGGTGAACGCGAGCAGTTGGTGCGCGGATTGGGATGGTTCAGTATCGGTTTGGGAGCGCTGGAGATAGCAGCTCCGCACCGACTCTCTCGTTGGATTGGTGCCGAGCCCTCTCCGAACGTGATGCGATTAATGGGCCTTCGGGAAATGATTACGGGGATTGGAATTCTTTCCCAGCCGGATGAACCGGGGTGGCTGCAGGCGCGAGTCGCGGGAGACGCGATGGATCTGGGGCTTTTGGGCGTGAGCATGTTCTCGGAAGGTAGCGAGCGTGGGCGGCTGGGTCTCGCGGCGGCAGCGGTCGCGGGCGTGACGGCTTTGGACATTCTTGCTGCTCAGGATCTTCGAGCCAGCTCCAAGGGGCGCGGCGTGGTGGATTATCGAAAGAGTCTCATCATTAACCGCTCGCCGGAGGAACTGTATTCCATCTGGCATGACTTTGAGCGGCTCCCGCAAATCATGCGTCATCTGTATTCCGTTCGAAGCCTGGGAGACGGCCGCATGCGTTGGGTGGCGAAAGGGCCGGCGGGTTCAACCGTCGAGTGGGATGCCGAGATTACCGAGGATCGGCCCAACGAACTCATCTCCTGGCGCTCGTTGGAGCACGCGGACGTGGACAATCGAGGCTCGGTGCAATTCGAGCGCGCACCGGGAAATCGTGGAACGATCCTGCGAGTGGAATTGCAGTATCGTCCGCCGGCAGGTGCTTTAGGAGCGAAGGTCGCCAAACTCCTGGCGCAATCACCGGAAAAGCAGATTGCCGTGGACTTGATTCGCTTCAAGCAAATGGTCGAAACGGGCGAGATTGCCCGGACGGAAGGCCAATCCTCAGGCCGTTCGCGCTCCACTTCACGAAAGTACGACGACTTGATCCGCAACTAGCCGAAGTCGCAGAACCTGAATTTAGATTTATGAAAGCGAACTGTTGGTTTGGAAAACACGACGTACGTGTCGTGAATGTGCCCGATCCGAAAATTCTGAATCCGCGTGATGCCATTGTCAAAGTGACCAGCACGGCGATCTGCGGGTCGGACCTGCACCTCTACGACGGGTTTATCCCGACGATGGAAAAAGGAGATATCCTCGGGCATGAATTCATGGGTGAAGTCGTGGAGGTGGGACATGAAGTGAAGAAGTTGAAGGTGGGCGATCGCATCGTGGTGCCATTCAACATTTCGTGCGGTGAATGTTTTTTCTGCAAGAAAGGGATGTTCTCACTGTGCGAGAATACGAATCCCAACGCAGTCGCCGCCGAAGCGATGTGGGGACATTCGCCGGCGGGGCTGTTTGGCTATTCGCATTTGACCGGCGGCTATGCCGGCGGTCAGGCGGAGTACGTGCGCGTGCCGT